>NZ_CBDLAM010000026.1:8514-29309 GCF_965301125.1 Anaerosporobacter sp.
GTTTTGTATTTTTGCTTTTTTAAATATACTCATAATGGTAATCTCACTCCCTTAGTAAGTCTTTAACTTAGATTGTATCACTTATTCAAAAACTACCACTGTCATTGTTTGATTAAAATGTTGTTGATTAAGCTGTTCACCATATCCAGAAAATCCAACATAATTACCTATTTCTTTTCCTATTAAAGTAGAAAACTCTTGTAGATATCCCTCTTTTTCAAACAATAATGTTCTGGCAAGACAATGTATTACTAATGTTAGCGTTCGTTTTGGTACTTCTTTCTTTATCTGTTCTATTGTATTATGTACAACCATTCTGTAGTCATCTGGTTCTAATAATGCCATTTTCGAATTATTATAAACCCTTGCATGATACATAATAGCCTTATTATCTAATACACTACAATTTGCTGTTATGTACATCTGATTACCGATTATTCGTCCCATCGGATTACTATCTAGATATCTTGATAATCCATCTACTGTGGTATTAAGCGCTTTAGCAATAACCTCAGCCGCCGGTTTATTATCGTATTCCAATACAGTCCTTGTACGAATATCTACCTTAGTTGCAACGAAAGTCTTCCCAGTAGGTTTATATATGTTTTCTCTGTAAAAATGTATCTTACCTCCCTTGTTTCGTATTAATACAAATACAGATGATTTGTCAACAATTTTCCCATTATATGATACATACGTCACATCTTCTGCTGCATTATTACCTGCTGTTCCTCCAACTACCGGTATCTTCTTATCTAATAAAACCGAATTTAATGTTGTAAGCACAGATTCTTCACTGCCTAAGAATGCGCTAGTGAATTCAAAACAGATACAATTTTGCAAGCTAGTCATCTTCTTAACACATTGTTCAATTCGGTCTACACATTTTAACGGATATTGATCAACATGTTCAAGTATATCTGCATAACATTCAATTCCTTCTTCTATTCCCAAAACCAGAAGTGTCTCTTTAAATGCTCCGTCTTTACTTAGTCCAACAATCGTTGTTGATCCAACTGTAATACAATTAGGAAACTTCTCATGTATTGCTTCTGTATATCCTTTAAAATTAGTTACTCCGGAAAAGAAAATGATTAATTTAGGATTACTTAATTTCGCTGTTGCCTCATTCACTGCATTGTTCACATCATGGTTAGAACTTCTACCTATATTATACTTCATATAAACGCCCCTTTTTGTTCTATTTGTATAACTTAGTTCAAAATCCTTCAATTATTTTGTCTATATTTTAACACAAATTAGTACCAATTTCTAGCCTTTTCTCTTGTTTCATCTATAATATTTTAGCATATTGTATTGTTTTCTTTTATTTTTGCAGTCTTTTTAGATAATTTTATATTTATTTCAATTAACATGCTATTTTATTATATAATTTTAATAATTTTTCATCTATTACTCTATACTTTTTCAGCAGAATGTAGTATAATACAACTAAACCAAAATATTACTTACATGTAACATAATGGCAAACATATCAGTTATGACTTAAAACGAGAGGAGCGATTCATATGAAGTTAGAGAATTTAATATCAAAAGGTACAAATGCAAGTGTATACCGAGATGGAGACACTGCAATAAAAGTATTTAATAAAGATTTTCCTAAAACAGAAGTATTGAATGAAGCGTTAAACACCTCACGAGTTGAAGAAACCGGATTAGCAATCCCAAGCATTAGTGAAGTATCCCATATCGATGGGCAATGGGCTATTAGTATGAATTTCATTGAAGGTAAGACTATGTACCAGTTAATAAAAGATAATCCTGACAAATTGCAATCCTATATTGAACAGATGGTGGACTTACAATTAGTAATCCACTCCAAACGATCGCCACTACTGAATAAGCTCAAGGATAAGATGGTTCGACAAATCAATAGTTTGGATTGTATTGATGACATTAAGAAGTATGATTTGTTAACCCGTTTAGATGGAATGCCAAAACATAACAAAGTATGTCATGGTGATTTTTCTCCTAAAAACATTATCGTATCTGAAGACAAATTATATGTTCTTGATTGGGTGCATGCTTCTCAAGGTAATGCTAGTGCAGATGTGGCAAGAACTTATCTTCTATTATCTCTTGATAATCCAGAAGCTGCCGATTTATATCTAGATCTTTTCTGTAAGAAGAGTAAAACTGAAAAATGTTATGTCCAGACTTGGATGCCAATTGTTGCTGCAGCGCAGTTAACAAAGAACAGACCAGAAGAAAGAGAATTATTAATGAAATGGTTAGATGTAGTAGAATACGATTAATCTCACATCTTCCAGCCTATCATTTATGTTACATATATTAATAACAAAAACATTTCAAGAATACTCGCAAGTAAACCTAAAATGTAAATTAAACATACGGAAAGGGGGCTGGTTATCCAGCCCCCTTTCATATGCTACTATTTAGTTTCTTCAGCAAATGTACTCATTGCTTCTTTGAATTTCTCAAGTTGTACTTTACCTTCTTCTAAGGATTTTGCTTTAACCCCCATATAGAACTTAATCTTAGGTTCTGTTCCAGAAGGTCTAACACAACACCATACATCATCAACTAATTCAAAATACAATACATTGGATTTTGGTAATCCTGTTGTAGTTTTTTCTGATGTTTCATAATTAATAACTACATCATTCTCATAATCGCGTAATGCTACTACTTTAGTACCTGCAATTGATTGAAGATTTTCGTGACGGAAACGATCCATAATACGATTAATTCTTTCTGGACTTTCTTGAGCTTGTAGTTTAATTGTTTGCAGGTCTTCCATTTAGTTATCTTATTTATCATTGATACGTAACATTTGTTCCCATAATGTAAGATTATGTGCTTTGTAATATGCAGCTGCTTCACAAAGAGCCATAACAGCAGATATTGCATCTTTATCTCTCGCATATGTTCCAATTAAGCAGCCATAACTTTCTTCAAATCCAAATAGGTATTGATATGAATTTTGTTGTTCGAAGAATTTAATTTGTTCACCTATATATTTAAATCCAGTTAATGTTTCAATATAAGCTAAACCATATTCTTTCGCTACAGCTGAAGCCATATTACTTGACACAATTGTTGTTACAATTGCACCGTTATTAGGCATCTTGTTTAATTCTTTACGTTGCGATAAGATATACTCACAGATTAACATACCTGACATATTACCTGTGAAAGATACGTATTCTCCTGTTTCTGTGTTTTTAGCATAGATACCCAAACGGTCAGCATCAGGATCTGTTGCAAGAATAATATCTGCATCCACCTTCTTAGCTAATTCAATACCTAAAGCAAACGCTTTAGAATCTTCTGGGTTAGGATAACTAACTGTTGGGAATCTTCCATCAGGTTGTTCTTGTTCAGGTACTACATAAACTTGTTCAAACCCAATTTCCTTTAATATTCTAGTTACAGGAACAAGACCTGTACCATGTAATGGCGTATATACCACTTTTATTTGCTTTGCATATTCGCGAAGTTGATCTGGATTTAATACTAATTTTTTCATCTCAGCAATATATTCATCATCAATATCGCTTCCTATTACTTCATATAATCCTTTAGCTTTTGCTTCTTCTTTATCCATTGTCTTAACTACTGCATAATCAGTAATTGCATTAACTTCTGCTATAATCTCAACATCAAGTGGATATGTAATCTGTGCGCCGTCTTCCCAGTACACCTTATATCCATTATAGTTTGATGGGTTATGACTTGCTGTAATTACAACACCTGCGATACAACCTAACCTACGAACTGCAAAAGAAAGTTCTGGTGTTGGACGTAATGTTGGGAATACATATGCTTTAATACCATTAGCTGCAAAACACAATGCTGCTTCATTAGCAAACTCTGTTGACATCAAACGTGAGTCATATGCTATAGCAACACCTTTTTCTTGTCCATTTTTCTTGCAGATATAATTAGCTAATCCTTGTGTCGCTTTTCTAATTGTATAGATATTCATACGATTTGTTCCGTTGCCAAGTACTCCACGTAACCCACCTGTACCAAAAGCTAAATCACGATAAAAACGATCTTTAATCTCTTGTTCATCTTTTAATCCAAGAAGTTCTTCTCTTGTATCCGCATCAAAATATGGATTTTCACACCACTCTTTGTATTTCTCTAAATAACTCATATAAACCTCCTAATATCATCAATCATTCCATAATGCATCACCAAATGACTGGATAAATGTACTCAACTCTTCTGCCATCTCTTCCGCCTCAGGTATACGTATATGGCCAGGTGTACCAATACCATTCTTCTTATATAGAAAATGTACAATATTCTTGTCACCTAGTTCTTTACATACTTCTTCGATTGCTCTATCCCAGTTGGCATGGTGATTTAATATCGTTGTAGAAAGTATAATCAACGCATTTGGATAAGTTTTTCGAATCAATTTAATCCACTCTGCATATCGTCTTCTCCACCAATCTGCCTTTTCACCATGATAATCATCTTTCATAAAATCTTCTGGATTACTATCATTTTGACCAATAGCGACTATCACTACATGTGGTACATATTTTGTAAAATCCCAAGGAGTTACTGGTCCTAATTCTGGTTGATAACGCAGTTTATCCCAGATATGTTCCATACCATAATAATGAGGTGCATCAAACCAACCAGTTCCGTCCATAAGAGATATTCCACCCTGCGCAATATCGTGAATCTGAGCATCTAACTTTCTCGCAGTGATCCACGCATAGGAATACCACGAATTAGAGTATTCACCGTTATGCTCTGGATCGACTTTTCCTATATATTCTATAGCCTCGGAAACCTCACCCGCTGAAACAGAATCACCATACACTTCAATACGTCTAGTCGGTAATGAAGGAGCTGTTTTGACTACAGCTCCTTCATCTATCACAAAACCATTTAGCGTAAAGTAATGACAAGCATCCATGCGTTTAAACAGGATTATCTCATGTTCTTTATCTTCAAGATTTTCTTCGAGTAATATACATTCCTTTTCTTGCCCTTGTGATAGCTTAATACTTCCTTGCTTACCATCTATTATATATCCAATATAGTTATCATAATAGTAATGCATATTACTTATTATGACACGAATTGAAGTTTTAGTAAACCTAAAAGTAACAAAACTACTTGCATATATAAATACAGGTTCCAATGTATTCGTTAAGTCAACACGCCCACAATATTGCAATTCTTTTGCATTTGGTAATATTACTTCTCCTGGCATTTCCATGATATCTCAAACCTTTTCTACTTGCACTACATTCGCGCTCTTTTATTTTTCTTCTTTTAAATATTCAAGATTTTTTCTAATTAAATCGCATCTTTGTTGTACACAATCTGGTGAACGTAATGGATCTGTTGGTGTATTGAATACATAATCAATTAATTTATCAATTGTAGTTGTAGCTACATGCATTCTTGTATCTGAAGAAGCATAGTAGATATATACATCTCCATTATCTCTAGCAATTGCTCCATTTGTAAATACAACGTTTGATACATCTCCAACTCTTTCTCCAGCTAATGGAGCAATTAAGAATCCAGATGGTTCAGCAATAACTTTCCATGGCTCGTTAAGATCTGTAGCAAATGCATAGATAACATAACGAAGACCTGCAGCTGTATTACGTACACCATGGGCAATATGGATAAATCCTTTATCTGTTTTAATTGGAACAGCACCTGCACCATTCTTTACTTCTGTAATTGTATGATATTTTCTACAGCTTGTAATGATTTCTTCATCAATTACTGCATGTTCGATATCATCACATAAACCGAAACCAATACCACCGCCTGAACCAGTATCGATGAAGTCATCCATTGGTCTTGTATAGAATGCATATTTACCATTTACGAATTCTGGGTGTAATACTACATTTCTTTGTTGTGGAGAATGTAAAGTCTTTAAGTTATCAAGACGTTCCCAAGTTTTTAAATCCTTAGTTCTTACAATACCTGCTGCTGCAACAGCTGCTGATAAGTCATTAGAATTGGTATCTTTGCTTTCTGAACAGAATGTACCATAGATATATCCATCTTCGTGCTGTGTTAATCTCATGTCATAAACATTAGTTTCTTCTTTGCAAGTATCTGGTAATTCAACTGGATAATCCCAGAATTTAAATCCGTCAATACCATTGTCACTTTCAGCAACACCAAAGAAAGATTTACGGTCATTTCCTTCGATTCTAGCAACTAAATAGAATTTACCATTCAATTCAATTGCACCAGAATTCATAACAGCATTTACGCCTAAACGTTCCATAAAGAATGGATTTGTCTCTACATTTAAATCATATTTCCAAGTTAGTGGAATGTGATCTCTTGTTAATACTGGGTTTTCATAGCGATCATAGATTCCATTATAGAAATCTGACACCTTATTCTTCTTGCTAACTAAAGCATTGTATTTTTCTAATTCTTTGTAATAATTCTTATGCAACATCAATATTCCTCCTTATGATTTCAAAGCACATTCTTCCGTTGTGATATGGGCATTTCCATGGCTCAACAATCGGTTTATCTGTATCTGGCTGATGATTATCATCTAATTGCCAGTACCATTCTGAACCTTCTCTTGGGTCAACAACATTATCCTTGATATACGCAAGGATATCCTTTGCAGCTTCCATATAACGTTCTTCCCCAGATTTTTCATATGCATTCAGGAAACCTACAACTGCTTCAGCCTGAACCCACCAAACTCTCATGCGATTTACTTCTCCTTTTTCACACTCATTTAAAAGTGAATGGTCAACATAAGCTACTTTATAAATCTGATCTTCTAAGATGCTTGTAATACGATGCATTCTCTTTGTTAATTCAGCATCATTAAGCACTTCACAGCCTCTGTCAATCAACCAAGCTGTCTCTATGTCATGTCCATAGGAATGTAAATCAATAATACTATTCATATTCTTATCAAAGAATACTTCCTGTCTGCGTAATTCTTCATTAAATACATTCTTTTCGAATACATCCATCATGAAATGTAATCTTTCAGAAACTTTCTCATCATTTGTTACTCGATACAACTCTGTATAGGCTTCAAACACATGAAGTAAAGTGTTCATTGTTTTCTCAGCAATTACACCATTCTCAGATAACTTGTCATTTTCTTCAGGTTTAAAATCATATGTAAATGCTTCTAAATACCCTACTTCATCTGTACATTTAGTCTCAATAATTTCGTATAATTCATAAGCTATTTTTAATGCTTCTTCATCTTTAGTCGCATCATAATACGAAGATAATGCATAGATTGCAAACGCTTGATTATAAGTATGCTTTGTACTATCGAATACTGTACCATCGTAATTTAATGACCAATATACACCGCCAAATTCACTATCAAGACAGTACTTCTTTAAAAATTCATAAGCATGTTTTGCATAAGATAATACCTCTTCATCTTTAAGTGTTAAATATGCATTTGAGAAGAACCACAAGATTCTACTATTTAAGATACAGCCTTTTACTGCTTCTTTATTCAATTTCAGTTCATAATCTAACCAACCATAAAAACCGCCATATGTATCATCTTTGAGATTTTCCCAAAATGGAAGGATTTTATCATTGAGCATTCGTTTGGCTTCATCTACCAACATTTTTACTCCTCCTTGCTCTTATTATCATAAGTAATAGCTTCGTAAACCCGATTACTATACTACTTAATCACCACTTTCACTAATATTAATCAACAATTTTAGCTTAATTTAATTTTATACTTTACTTAATTTTTAATCACTCTACTATCTTGACTATTTTTATACTATCTTGGCTATTTATTAATTTTATTAAATAATTGTTAATTTATGTGTAATCCCTAATATAAATAACCTGTCTTGCATTCTTATCAAGTATTAGGTATACTGAAATTAAGCTAAAATAATGTAAATAAATTTATTTGTTACAGGAGGATGTTTTTCTATGTCATCATTCATAAAACGTTGGAATAAATCTGTTTTATCACTCCATTCTTCCTATACAGATGCTCATTCTTATCCCAATTTGAATACACGAATTTCATCTAGTAAAGTCTCCAAACAAAGTATTTCATTAACTGATTTGTTTAAGGATACTATCATTCCTTCTCCAACAAAACAAGCTATGCAATCACTTTACTATCTGGAACTATTTATCGAAACCAAACGTAACTTCCCTTTCACTATTGAAATGAGTGGCTTAGACTCTTATCTAATCCTCTATACAAAAAAGGGGAAGTATCGATTAACTTATGAGAATACACAGTACGTAATAGGGGACAATACAATTATTTTTCTTGATTGTACTAACTATCATAAACTTGATTTATTAGAACAATATTGGGATTTTGAGATGGCTTATGTTAACGGTCAACAAGTCAGCTATTATTATCAATTATTCCACGAGAATGGTAATCCTTGTTGTTTTTGCACTTCAAATAATGATAGCATAACAACCTTACATAAGTTGTTTTCTTATGAAGAAAACAATTCTAATACTGTGGAGTTAATACGATCCTCTTTAATAACTTCTTTACTTACAAACTTAATACTAACAAAAGATGCAGATTGTAATCAAGTTACCCATATACCCAATCATATTAAACAAATGATGTCCATTCTACAAAATCGTTATGCCGAAAAACATACACTTGACTCTTTATCTGATGAATTAAATTATAACAAATACAAATTAGCCAAAGATTTTAAACGTTATGTTCATAAATCACCTATTGATTATCTCATTGATCAAAGAATGAAGGTGGCAAAACAGTTACTTGTCACTACGAACAAAACAGTTAATGAGATTGCAGAATCAATTGGGATAACTAACACTCCACATTTTATCCATCTCTTTAAAAACCATACGATGATAACGCCTTTACAATATCGCGAAAAAAAATCACACTATAAAGATTCTATGTAAGTCATAATCTTTATAGTGTGATTTTCTATTCCTTCTAGTATCGGATTTCGATAGGCTTAATTAAAATCAATGTTGAATGTTAAGTAAAATTTGTTCAACCATAACTTACTTGTACTTGTGTCTAAATAAAGTAGATAAGCAAAACTTTGAATAGTGTAGATTAGCTTCTTAGCTGACGTACTATGACTAAGAAACAATAGCGTAACCCCTATAGTACTTCTTAGTGTGTACAGTATAACCTAGGAAGGTGAGGCATGGATGCCGAACCAGCCTGAGCTGAGGCAGGATGCCGAATCGAAGGCGTTTCCGCATCATATGAATCCCCACCCGTACACACATAGAAGTACTTAGGTGTGTAGCGTGTTTCGTGTCATAGTACATCAGCTAAGAAGCTATGAACACGTATTAAAGTTTTGCTTCAATACCTAAACAACACAAGTACTTAAAGATTCCTGCCGTTGTTCATTATGACATCTCGGTACCAATAACCGGAATCTTTAATGATTCTTTTTTGCGTTTCATAATCAACATATACCAGTCCGAATCTCTCTGTATATCCGCAATTCCATTCGAAATTATCCATTAATGACCATTCAAAATATCCCCTAATATCAACGCCATCTTCTTTTGCCCGTCTTAATTCTAATAAATATCGGTTCAAGAAATCAATACGATTAGGATCGTGAACTTTTCCATCTAGTGAAATCGTATCATGGCAAGACATGCCATTCTCAGTTATGAATATTGGCAATTGATATCGTTCATACAAAAACTTCGTTCCCCAATATAGACATTCAGGTGTAACCGGCCAGTTAGTTGAAGTTTTGGTATAACCCGTTTTACGATCCACATATTCAGGAAGACCATCTGCTCCCATCTTGACTTGATACCCATTGTAGATATTCTGTCCATAAAAGTCCAGAGGCTGTGCTATTAGCTTCATATCTTCTTTTGTTATATTAGGTAAAAACTTACTATATTTACGAAGTCCTTCTTCTGGATACTCACCTAATATAACAGGATCACTCCACCAACTAACACTCCAAGTCCAGCGATCCTCTATATCTGGACAACGAAAGAAACATTGTCTTGCTGACTCTATATCTTCAGGTTTTTCACTTGCTGGATAACTAACACCAGCTGTAGGTGCATAACCTACTTGTATCGGTTGTTTTGCATACTCCCTTAGCATTTTAGTTGCCTGTCCATGTGCAAGTAAAGCGTTATGAGCCATCTCAAATAAATCTCTGTTTGGCATCTTAAGCCCTGGTGCATGCTCACCACTAAGAAATCCTAAGCCAATAAAACATTGTGGTTCATTCAAAGTAAAATATTTCGTAACACGATCTGAGAAATATGTTGCAACTACTTTCGCATATTCTCCAAACCACCCAACGATTTCTCGATTTAGCCAACCACCTTTACGATATAATACGTAAGGCAATTCCCAGTGATACAAAGTTATGTACGGTTCAATTCCATTTTCTAATAGGCAGTCTATTAAGTCACTATAGAACCTAATACCTTTCTCATTAATCTTTCCCACTCCGTCTGGCAGAATTCTTGACCAATTAATAGAAAAACGATAGGCACGAACTCCTAATTGTTTCATAATTGCAACATCTTCCCTAAAGCGATTATAATGATCACAAGCAATATCCCCTGTGTGTCCTTCCATTATTTTACCAGGTTCTCTCACATAGATATCCCAGATATCTTCGCCTTTTCCATCCTCTTTATTCGTACCTTCTACTTGATAGGAAGAAGTAGCAACTCCCCATACAAAATTATCTCCAAACGACATATACGTTCCTCCTAGTTACAATATGTACTATCTCACCAAAGCCAATCACTTAACATAATAGTATAAATATGTTTTGAAAAGTAATTATAATATTGTGTTTCTTCTATGTCAACTTGTTTTAAGTTATATTCTCCCTAATAAATCATACTTTAATAGAATTACAATCAGTGTATCAACAAGAAAATCACCAAAAAGGCAGAGATAAAATCTCTGCCTTTTAATATTAACTGAAAGATGTTTTCTGGTTACTTAATATATCTTATTTACCGTAGTAAACTTTTAAATACATTTCTTTCATTTCTGACATTAATGGATATCTTGGGTTAGCACCTGTACATTGATCATCAAATGCTTGCTCAACCATCTTATCTAATGTTTCTAAGAAGTATTTTTCATCTACGCCATATTCAGCGATTGTTTTCTTAATACCAACTTTTGCTTTTAATTCTTCAATAGCTTTTAATAAGTTATCAAATTTCTCTTGATCGTTCTTACCTTGAATTCCAAGGAAGTTAGCACATTCTACATATCTTTCCATACAATGTGGATATTGATATTGAGAGAATGTTCCCATCTTAGTTGGTACATGTACTGCATTGAATTTCATAACTTCTGTAATTAATAATGCATTTGCAACACCATGTGGTAAGTGGTGGAAAGCACCTAATTTATGAGCCATTGAGTGACATACTCCAAGGAATGCATTTGCAAATGCCATACCAGCCATAGTAGAAGCATCAGCCATTTTTTCTCTTGCAACTACGTCAGCTGCGCCATTTTCATATGCACTTGGTAAATAAGCGAAGATATTCTTCATAGATTTAAGTGCAAGACCATCTGTATAATCAGTAGCCATAATTGATGCATACGCTTCTAATGCATGAGTAAGAGCATCGATACCTGAAGCACTTGTTAAACCTTTTGGTTGATCCATCATCATGTCAGCATCAACAATTGACATATTTGGTAATAATTCATAGTCAGCTAATGGGTATTTAACACCAGTTTGCTCATCTGTGATAACTGCGAATGGTGTAACTTCTGAACCTGTACCTGAAGAAGTAGGAACAGCGATGAAGTAAGCTTTTTCACCCATCTTAGGGAATTGGTAAACACGTTTTCTGATATCCATGAAACGCATAGCCATATCCATGAAATCAGCTTCTGGATGTTCGTACATAACCCACATAATCTTACCAGCATCCATTGCAGAACCACCACCGATAGCGATGATACAATCTGGCTCGAATGCTCTCATAGCTTTAGCACCTTCTTTAGCACAAGCTAATGTTGGGTCTGGAGCTACTTCAAAGAATGTAGTATGTTGGATACCCATTTCATCTAATTTATCTGTAACACATTTAGTGTAACCATTTTTGTATAAGAATGAGTCAGTAACGATAAATACTTTTTTCTTGCCCATTACGTTCTTAAGTTCATCAAGAGCTACAGGAAGACAACCTTTCTTAAAGTAAACTTTTTCAGGTGCTCTAAACCAAAGCATATTCTCTCTCCTCTCAGCTACTGTCTTGATGTTAATTAAGTGTTTAACTCCTACGTTTTCAGAAACAGAGTTTCCACCCCATGATCCACAACCAAGAGTTAATGATGGAGCTAATTTGAAGTTGTATAAATCACCGATACCACCTTGTGAAGAAGGAGTATTAACAAGGATTCTACAAGTCTTCATTGCTGCTGCAAATTGATCAATCTTTTCTTTACCAGTTCCAACGTTGATGTAAAGTGAAGATGTATGACCATAACCACCATCAGCTACAAGTACTTCTGCCTTAGCAACTGCTTCATCGAATGATTTAGCTTTGTACATAGCTAATACTGGAGATAATTTTTCATGAGCCATTTCTTCTTCGATAGATACAGATTCAACTTCTGAAATAAGAATCTTAGTTGCTTCTGGTACATCGAATCCAGCTAATTTAGCGATAGTAACTGGTTTTTGACCAACGATTTTAGCGTTAAGAGCGCCGTTGATAAGGATTGTTTTTCTAAGTTTTTCAGTTTCTTCTGGAGTAGTGAAGTAACATCCTCTTTCAGCGAATTCTTTCTTAACTTCTGCGTAGATTTTATCATTAACGATAACTGATTGTTCTGAAGCACAGATCATACCATTATCGAAAGTTTTTGAATGAATTAATGAGTTAACAGCTAATTTAACATCGCAAGATTCGTCCATGATAACTGGAGTATTACCTGCACCAACACCAAGTGCTGGTTTACCTGATGAGTAAGCAGCCTTAACCATACCAGGACCACCTGTAGCTAAGATGATATCTGCACTCTTCATAACTTCGTTAGTTAACTCTAATGAAGGAACATCAATCCAACCAATGATTCCAGCTGGTGCACCTGCTGCTACTGCTGCATCAAGTACAACTTTAGCTGCTGCGATAGTAGAATTCTTAGCACGTGGATGTGGGCTGATGATAATTGCATTTCTTGTTTTTAAAGCGATTAATGTTTTAAAAATTGCTGTTGAAGTTGGATTAGTAGTTGGAATAACTGCTGCGATTAAACCAATTGGTTCAGCAATTTTCTTGATTCCAAAACTAGTATCTTCTTCAATGATACCACAAGTTTTAGTATCTTTATATGCATTGTAAATATATTCAGCTGCGTAGTGGTTTTTGATAACTTTATCTTCTACAATACCCATGCCAGTTTCTTCAACTGCCATTTTTGCAAGAGGTATTCTTTGTTTGTTAGCAGCTGTAGCAGCAGCTAAGAAAATCTTATCTACCTGTTCTTGAGTGTAAGTTGCGAAAATTTTCTGAGCTTCTCTGATTTCATTCATTTTTGCAACTAATGCATCAACGCTGTCAACTAAGCCAGTTGTTTGTACTGTAGCTTGTTCTTCTTTTTTTGCCATTACGATTATCCTCCTAATTTTGAAATCATACTATTACCAGTAGGGATTTCCCTCCGATAGAGTTTCATGGATATAATTCTTAACTACTCAAAATAAAAAATATGTATTTTTATTCTTTTCATTGTTAACTAAATAAATACGTTAAAATATTAACAAGGTTATTTCTGTTGCTGTTTGTTTATCTTTTAACAAGGTTTATTTTATAATGTTGTTAATTATTTGTCAATGTACAGTTTAGTCAAAAATTCGATAATTTTTTTAATTTTTTAGTCATTTTAACAAATTCCTAATATTTGTACTCATACATATCCGTCTAATATAAATTATGCATAATAAAATCAATATATTTTGGTTGTATTGCACAAATTAAAGAGTAAAAATGTAACAAATCACATTCTTACTCTTCTTTTCTATGTTCTATACTCCCATATAAACACCTTCAAACACAGTTTCCGCTGGTCCACGCATAGAAACCATATTCGTTAATTCATTCCACTCTACGTTTAGAATACCACCATCTAAAACTACATCTACCCTCCTATTTGTATAACCGTTCAGAACACTTGCTACTACGCTTGCGCAAGCTCCAGTTCCACAAGCTAGTGTAATCCCAGTTCCTCTCTCCCAAACTCTCATCCGTATTAAATCACTTGTTATAACCTCAACAAATTCAACATTGGTTTTCCTTGGAAACAGATGATACGTCTCAATTTTAGGACCAATCTCTTCTAATTTCACATCATTAACATCTTCAGCAAATAGTATTGTATGAGGATTTCCCATGGAAACACAGGTTATCGTATACTTTACACCGTCTATTTCAATTTCTTCATTTCTTGTTATCTCTTTATCAGATATAACCGGTATCTTATCTGATTGAAGTTCTGGCTTCCCCATCTCCACTGTCACCGATTTAACAATTTCCCCATTTACTTCTAAGAATAATCGTTTAATCCCTGATAATGTTTCAATTAATAAATCTGTTTTTTTAGTTAATTTATTATCATAAACGTACTTTGCAACACACCGGATACCATTCCCACACATCTCTGCTCTTGAGCCATCCGCATTGTACATATCCATCTTGAAGTCAGCAACATCCGATTGTTTAATTAATATCAAACCATCTGCTCCTATTCCTATGTGTTTTTTACTCATCTGTACCGCTAACTGTACCGGATTGTCAACAGTTTCTGTTATGGCATTAATGTATATATAATCATTTCCTAAGCCATGCATCTTAGTAAACTTCATGTATCTACAACCTTTAAATTCTATTATTCTATGTTTATGCTGATATGTACAGGAAGATACTGATATAGCTTTACCTCAATATTTCCTTATAAACCCGCAACACATTATTATGACATATTGCATCTATCTCTGTCGATGTAAATCCAGCTTTTTCAAGGCTATCTACTAACATCTGCATGTAAGAAGCATCTTTGATTTCTAGATCACCATCTATACCATCAAAATCCGTACCTAAACCAATACACTGGATTCCACCAATCTTCTTTAGATGTTTTATATGAGAAATCATCTTATCAATACTAGCATAAGCCTTCCTCTCTTCAGCAATAGGAACTTCATCAAGGAACGACGGACAGAAGTTAATACCTGTTACCCCACCCCTTTCAGACAATCTACGAATCATATCGTCTGTTAAGTTTCTACAACAATTACAACAGTTCAAGGCATTGGAATGGCTTGCTACAAATGGCTTCTTGGTATATCTTAACACATCATAAAATCCGGCATCCGATAAATGCGATACATCGATAATGATGCCTAGTCTCTCCATCTCTTCTACAAAGGAAATACCGAATTCTGTCAAACCGTCAATGGTATTACGTGATTTCATATCCGGTGTCTTACCTTCTTCATAATGAAAATTAGGATATCCAATTCCATTCTCATAATTCCATGTAAGAGTAATCATTCTTACTCCTAGACGGTAAAATGTTCGCAAGAACTCCAATTTCCCCTCTGCTTCTGCTCCTTCTTCTAGGGTTAATAATGCAGATAGCTTACCTTCCTTTTCATTTTTAATAATATCATCGTATGTTCGAACCACACTAACTAAATCCTTATTTGCTTCCATTTCTTGATAGAAGTAATCAATATACTTGATACTATCTTCAAACATATTCTCATGTTTCTTAAGCGATTGGAAGATTGCGAAGTTTTGAAGCATATAATTTCCTTTTTTTAATTTATCTAAATCAATATGTAAAGAATTTTTTCTTAATGTATCCGTACTGGCTTTCTTTACTCTACGATCATATAATTCTGTTATGGTATCACAGTGCATATCTATTAGCTTAGCCATTTCATGAATACCCCTTTCATACTAATTACCTTTAATCATTACTTGCTAATCCGCTCTTTGTATAACGGTTGTTTCCATTCCACAAAATCCATTCTTCATAACCAGCATCATATACACCTTGTATCTGTTCCTTAATTTCATCAGCTCCATATTTTTGATGTTGTTTTACCCATGTTGCTGTAAAGTCTTGCAACCATGGTCGAACGATAGCTTGATGCTCTCCTTTTTCTTTTGCCTCAAGTACCTCCTTGGACTCTTCTAATGCGCTCTTAATCAGAAGATATGGTTCTAGATCTGGATAGTCAATTCCATAGGCTCCATTGGCATAATGGGAAGGATATATCATAGGACAGATATAGTCGAGATATTTAGCCATCTTTGCATAACTCTGACCAACAATTTTTGAATCAACCTCACTACTAATAATCGTTCCATATACATCTGCTGATACATATACTCCAAGCGGATTTAATTCTTCATACGCATATTTTGTAAATTCTGTAATTACTTTTATCTTAGACTTATTTTTTGCTTCTTTGCCAAAGTCAACTTGCTTCATTCCGCTATCTGTAGAGAAACGAATATAATCAAATTGAACTTCATCAAATCCTAATTCTGCTGCTTCCTTCGCAACACTAACTAGGTATTTCCACACTTCTTTCTTATAAGGATTGACCCATGCCAGACCTGATTTATCACGAAATATGGTTCCATCAGCATTTTTAAGACTTAATTCTGGCTTATTCTCAGCTAAAATCGGATCTTTAAATGCAACTACCCTTGCTATTAAGTAGATATCTTTTTCTTTCAATTTTGCTACCAATTCTTTGATATCGGATATATAATTAACAGTCGCTCCAATCTCTTTGGCTACTTCATTATCCATCTTATATGTAATTTCTCCAGAGTCATTCTTAATATCAATAACCATGGTATTTAATTCTGTTGATTCTACCAAATCAATTAAGTCGTTCATGTTATTAGTCGAACCTGCCATCTGTCCAGTTACATAGATTCCCTTAACCTTACATGGAGGTGTATTCTTGGTTATCTCCACTTCTTCTTTGGTTTTGCTGTCAGCTTCTTCCTTAGTATTTGTATTGCCACTTTGATCGATGTCAACATTCTGGCTATCTTGTACATCTTGATCATTATCTGAAATGTTCTGTTGCCCATCTTTATTTTGATCAGTTACTTTGTTTTGATCAGTCATTTTATTTGTTTCATTCTCCTCGATTGGCGTTTTATCTGTAAAATCTATCACATCACCGCTCTCATCACTATCCTCTTTAACAGCATCATCTTGGACTGAACTTACAAAAGTATTTGTTTTTTTCTTGTTATCTTGATATGAATCATATAGATAAACTGCACTTGCTGTCAAACATACTGAACTTACTATTAGTATTCCACCTGCTAACAACTGTTTTGCACTTGTTTTTTTATCATTTTTCTCTTTTTTCATCGTCCACCCTCTATTCTCCTATTACATCCTATTCAAACATATGTGCATTTAGTATACCATATATTAAGACATTTTTATACGTAATTGAATATGTATTCATTATTATACTTCATTTTTATGCAATATCATTGTTATATTTTTAAACTTATATTATAATGGAAATCAATACCAAGTATTAACCATTATTTCTTATAAAAATTATCTCGGCACAACGGAGGAGTAAAATGAAAAACACCACTAGCAATACAACTAAACTATTATCAATTGCTGTAATCATCCTAGGTTTCTTTGGTAGCATCGCACTTTCAATAAAATTAGGAACTACCTGCAAGCTAACTACAAACGGACTAGTACCTACCCGCAACTTAGAAAAGACTGCTATTATACTAGTCATAGGTATATTAGTAACTTTTATCGTTGGTATGCTTCTTTATTGTTTAGGAGAAATAATACAGAAACTACAAAATATAGAATATTTATCGCACTCAACGAGTAGCAATGAATGTAGCGAAATTAACGATTTCAATCAGTTTATAAAGACTCTTACAACGGAAGAAAAATCACAGATATTACGCCAGTTTAAAAAAGAAAAAGAATAGCTTTAGAACGCAAAATTGTCCACGCTTATTAAAGCGTGGACAATCCCTAGACAAATGTCATAATAGCTTATCTACCACAACATTGTTTATATTTTTTACCTGAACCACATGGACATGGATCATTTCTGCCGACTTTTTTCTCTTTAATTACTGTACCAGATTTCTTTGATTGAAGGTATAATTCTTTTCTTCTCTCAACAGTTAAAAGATTATCCCATGCTGGTAATTCATATAACCAATCAGCTTTACAACCTACCATGTTGTAATATAATTTTTCTTTATCGAATCCAAGATTAACTTGTGTATTCTCGTCCATTGTTTCAATTGGATTAGGAGTCTTTAAACTTTCATCGATTCCATCTAAGAAACCAGTCATAGTTTCGATATCTGTACCATACTTTTCTGCTAATTCTTTAACTGTTCCTGTTACAACAGTTTCAGGATCTGCTAATAATTGCTCGTAGATACCTTTTTCAATATTAAAATAATTAGCCCAAAAAAGTTGGCCCATCTTTTGATTTGTATCTTGAGAGTATGCATGTTCTCTCCATTGTTCTAATAAACTCATGTTAACCCTTCCTTTTGCATTGGTGTTCATTGCTCGTTTCAGTATAGCATATATTATAGGACAATTTCAACCGAAATTTTGCAATTAGTACTAGGAAGTAAAAATACCTCTTATAATGTCACCATTATAAGAGGTATTCGAATCACTTGCGTGATTCAAAAAGGGGAGGATAAGTATTTAATTTTTCTTTTGTGACTTGTCAAGAATCTGATATCGTCATGTAGACGACCGTATAATAATTGGAGGGGGAGTCCAACTATTATCATTTGCAACCAGTTAACTCATCGTCACTGCGTTGTAATCTAATTTACGATAATTACAAGTCCGAAACTTGCTTTCAACGTTTGTTATTAGATTAATTATAGTATGCTATCAAAATATAGTATTTATACATACATGTTAAAATATTTTTTATTTTTTATATAACATTCCACTGTTGAAAACATTCTGTTCCTCTTTTATAATAAGAGAAGGATACTATTTATTCTTGATTATTTTTATAACATTTGCTCTATTGATTGAGAAAGGACTAAAATATGAATAAATCAAAACGTATATTAGCTATTATCGGTATCGTTCTACTTGTTGGCTTATATGTAGTCTCTCTAATATCAGCTATCTTCGTAACGGAGGCATCTGCAACATTGTTCAAAGTAAGTATCTTTTGTACTATTGTTATTCCTCTACTCATATACGTCTACATGATGCTATGTCGTGTATTTCGCAAAAAAGATAATAATGATGTGAATTAAGTTCAAAAAGGGTCTGTCGCTCCATATTTATAAGTGACAGACCCTTTTAAGCTTAATCTACAATTATTATTCTATTTCTATTTCTATTCACTTCCAGCTTCTTCTTGAATCCGTTTCATATGCATCTTCATCTCTTTTTCATATCCTTCGTCAGATAATTCATAGAATGAACGTCCAGCTAATTCATCTGGTAGATACTGTTGCTTAACATAGTGATTCTTATAATTATGAGCATATTTGTATCCAATTCCATGCCCTAACTTAGCTGCACCTCCATAATGTGCATCTTTTAGATATGGTGGAATGGTTTCTATCTTCTCTTGATTTACAACCTGCATGGCAGCATCAATTGCCATAATTGCAGAATTACTCTTGGGTGCACACGCCACATACGCCGCTGCTTGCGCCAATACAATTCTCGCTTCAGGCATACCTAGTCTTTCAACAGCTTGCGCTGCTTGGGTAGCCACAATTAAGGCATTGGGATCTGCGTTGGATACGTCTTCAGATGCACAAATCATAATTCTTCTCGCTACGAATGTAATACTCTCACCGGCATGTAACATCCTAGCCAAATAATAAATTGCTGCATCAGGATCTGAACCACGCATACTTTTAATAAATGCAGAGATAGTATCGTAATGGTTATCGCCAGATTTATCATAACGCAATGCTCTCTTTTGAATACACTCCATTGCTATGTCTAAGGTAATATGTATCTTACCATCATCACTTCGATCTGATGTTAATACACCAAGTTCAATGGCGTTTAATGCACTTCTGGCATCTCCATTTGCCATATCTGCAAGAAAATCCAAAGCGTCTTCTTCGATAACTGCACCATAAGCCCCTAATCCTTTCTCTTCATCTGTAACAGCACGTATTAACAGATTACGTATATCCTCCACATCAAGCGGCTTTAATTCAAAGATAATCGAGCGTGATAATAACGCAGAGTTAACCTCGAAGTATGGATTCTCTGTTGTAGCTCCAACAAGTATAATCGTTCCATCTTCTACAAATGGAAGAAGATAATCTTGTTGACCTTTATTAAAGCGATGAATCTCGTCTACAAATAGGATTGTTTTCTTTCCGTACATACCAAGATTTTGTTTCGCTACTTCTACAACCTCCTCCATGTCTTTCTTTCCTGCACTAGTCGCATTAATCTGCCGAAAATAAGAACTTGTAGTTTTCGCTATAACCATTGCCAAAGTCGTTTTCCCTGTACCAGGTGGTCCATAGAAAATAATAGAACTTAATTTATCTGCTTTAATTGCACGATATAATAATTTATCTTTGCCTATTATATGTGCTTGTCCAACAACTTCTTCTAATTTAGTAGGGCGTAATCTCGAAGCTAAAGGAGATTCTTTTTCCAATTTTGTCTCTCTCATATAATCAAATAAATCCATATTATCTTACTTCTCCTTATATAATATATTTAGGTTGATAAAGGTAACCCATAACCCTTTGTT
>NZ_CBDLAM010000027.1:0-21783 GCF_965301125.1 Anaerosporobacter sp.
AATATGACAATATTGTTTACAATGGTTCATTTTCATTTAAGGGACCTTATTAATAATGATTTTATGAAGTTTTAGGAATGGTTATATTTGATCCTGATAAGACGGCTTCAGAAAGCAACCAATTTAATGGTCAATATAGTTTGAGATTTACATTACAAGTAAAATAATACTTTTGATATTTACAGTCATTATTAATTTTAAAAAACCGATTGCCTTTGTGAGTTTTAGATGAACTTCTGCAAATTTCTTTATATACACCAATAAAAAACCAAAACTTGGTGGTTAGGAGCTGTTCTTGGAGTTTTTGTTAAACTTCTCGTTCAGTTCCTGAACGATGGAAACTATTTATCTAAAGTTATTATATAATAAAATTAGTTGTTTTTCCTTCCATATTCACGTTTAATATATTTTTTAATCACATTTTCTACGTTTAGTAATCCGATCCTGTCTTTTTTTTCTTTCTTAAATACAAACTTTCCGGAATGCCATTTTTTACCATAATTGTGTTATTGCAGATATAAATTTGTTATATTTATTCAATTTCTTCCATGCAAATCAGAAACTAGATCATATGCAGCGACTGCATTATCCAATAAAGTTTATATAATGCGTAATTTCAACCGACTCCATGAAGCTAAGATCAACTTTCCTATTTCCAAGTCAGATATAATATTATGAAAACTTACTATTTTCCTTTTGTTATTTAGTAATACATTTAGTATGGAATTATTAGTAGATTGCACTAAAGTAAGAGGTAGAGAGTGTAAATGATTTTGTGTAAACATCTTGGATTGAAGTAAAATACTCAAAGTGGTTTAAGAAGTTACAATAAAATATCAGTTGCCTGTATTTTGGCACAAACCAAGTAGCCTGTCAATATCTCGAATTGCCAGGCTACTGTTTTTATGTACAATTTATAATTTATTCTATGTCAGATGGAGATATACGATCAGAAAAGTATATACATATTTGATCTAGGGTTTGCCCCCAATCCCAGCTCTTTCCCGTCCATTTCTTGGTTATATCTATCATAGCTAGATAAAGCAGCTTAAACAAAGAATCATCAGTTGGAAATATTGTTCTGCTTTTAGTAACCTTGCGTAGCTGTCGGTTAAAATTTTCGATAGAATTAGTAGTGTAGATGAATTTCCGAATATCTGATGATGGTTATCTTGTCGAACATGGAAATGGATAGCATCCATAAAAACTATGGCATATTTCCTCTCTAAAGGCCTGTTTTGCCATTCTTTAGCCATTGGGAGAATACGGTCTGTCATATGAGATATCATCTCAGCAGAAGCCTCAACACCATAAACGGATTTCAGATGGTCAGAAATATCAGTCTGATTCTAGCATTCCCTGTAAGGTATCGCTAAGTAAATCCTTTAACATTTCTTGCACGTCATGCGCATCCTCCGGGTGATAATTCTCGATTAAACTGTTGACGAACGCTTTGCGTTCTGGGGAAAGTTTTTTTGTCTTGCCATAAAATATCCTTCTAGATTAATATTTATTTTAACACCAATCCAAGAGGATATATATCACTTATTAGGTTTACACAAAATTTTTTACAGTCTTAAGAGGTAATTGAAATACTATGACAAAAATTAATTTAACAAGAAACAACCGTACCAAACAAAAATACTAAATAATTATTTTTCTCCTATATATTATTCTGTATAAATTTATTTAATTTTTTTCTAAATTCTGATGATTTTTTCTGGGAAACAGGGATTTTTTCATTATTTTCCAAAACTACTTCATATCCTCTAATCCTTTTAACGCGCCCTAAATTTACTATAAAACATTGATGACAGAGTTGAAAATTATAAATCTGCATCTTATCTGCTAGATTTTTCATTTTATCAGTGAAGTAGTATTCTTCATTCTCCAGCTTTATTTTTACTTTTCTGTTCAGATATACAAAATAAAAGATATCATTCACCTCAAATGTCTTAAACTTGTTTTCTATCTTGCCCTCCTCTGTTATCCCAATAATTTTAAATTTTATTATTTCTCGATTGCTATTTTCTTCCTGAAAATAACGCATAATTTCTACAAATTGTTGTATGGCTTTCTCTTTTGTTATAGGCTTTGATAAATATGCAAATGCATGGACACTGTTTACTGCCTGTTCACAATATTGCAAATAACTTGTTGTATAAATTATTTTAACATTTTTATTTCTTTCACGTATCTTTTTTCCTGCTTCAATACCGTTCATGCCAGCCATGACAATCTCAAAAAATATTAAATCAAATTTTTCCTGAGATGCCAACAATTCCTCTGTGGATTTAGTTATCTTTATTTTATAGTTTTTTAATTTCATTTCCATATAATTTCTAATGATTTTTTCTATATTTTTTATATCTTTGTCATTATCATCACATATAGCAATTGTAATCATTTATGCCCTCCTTGTATATGGTATATGATTACATTTTATTACTGATTTTACAAAAAATCAATTACATAATTACTATAATTTGTATCTAAATTAAAATGGCTTGAATGAAAAGTTTGAATGAATGAAAACCTAAATACAACTTAGTTGATTGATTTGCAACACTTGATTCACTTCATTAGGGTTTACGAGTTATGAAAAAAGAGAAATAACACTATTATAGAAGCCTGTTTACATGTGTGCAAACATGGTAAGTGGGAGCTTCAAAGATACATTATTCGATTGGATTTCTTTCAACTTGAGTAACTTATGTAGCTTGTTATTTAAAAGATGCTCAGGCAGCCTGAATGGAGTGCAACCGTTCAAACTGTCTCTATCTTCACTGTTGGTGTGATTCATAAGTATAGTATCATTTGCTTGGTCATAAGGATCCAGGCTTTGTCCCTTAGGAATAACATAACGAATGTATTCATGGTTCTTTTCAAGCATGCCTTTTTGCCAGGAAGCGTTAGGATTGCAGTATAATACTTTGGTAGGAATTTCGCCATTTTCAGCACATTCCATGCGTGTCGGAAATAGAAATTCTGCCCCATTGTCAGTGAGAATGATAGAAAATAAGACTGTTTGAAAGGTGTTTTTAATCATATTCTTTTTTGTTAGACATATAATTTTCCTCCTTCAATGGAGGAATCCACTAACAAATATAACTAAATCATAATTCGTGTAAGACTTAAATCTTTATACACGAATTTATATCCATGATGATTGCAGGAGGAATTTGCTTTATATTAATTGGCTTATTAAATGAAAATTCTCAAGATCGAATGTCATTTATTAGCCAAATGGTGGTTTCGTCTGTTATAATATCAGGAGTTGAATTTTTAACAGGTGTAATCGTTAATCTATGGTTAGGGTTAAATGTCTGGGATTATTCCAACAAACCATATAACGTATTAGGTCAAATCTGTTTGTTATACGTGTCTATATGGTTTTTCTTATCTCCCCTGGATATCATAGCAGACGATTATCTACGCTATTGGCTTATATGTGAACGAAGGTCTAAATATCGTTTTTGGTGAATGATGAATAAGCAAGAATATTTAATCTTCATAAACTTACGTGTACTTGTGTTCTAGAAATTAGAAAAGCAAAACTCTCAGTAATCTAGATTTGCTTCAATAATGAAAATACACAAGTATATGGCTGAACCATGAAAGGAGCCTTACCTTGGAGTATTTATATGATAAATTAATAAAATACAGAGAAGAAGATGTCTATCCTATGCATATGCCAGGGCATAAGCGTAATCTTGACTTAATGGATATGGTGAATCCTTACGCTATTGATATTACCGAAATCGATGGATTTGATAATCTTCATGATGCAGAAGATATTTTGCTTGCTAATATGAAGGAAGCTGCGGGGATATATCATGCAGATCACACCCATTATTTGATAAATGGAAGTACCAGTGGAATACTTGTATCCATTGCAGCTTGTACGAAGAAAGGAGATACTGTTCTTGTGGCGAGAAATTGCCACAAGGCAGTTTATCATGCCATTTTCTTAAATGAGTTAGTTCCAATCTATCTGTATCCAGAAGTAGATGAAGAATATGGTATTCATAAAGAAATTACGCCTAATCAAGTTAAGAAAGAACTAGAGCGAAACCCTGAAATCAAGATGGTTTTAATTACCTCTCCAACCTATGAAGGAATCGTTTCTGATATTAGAGAGATTGCAAAAGTAGTCCATTCGTATAACATACCACTTGTTGTAGATGAAGCACATGGAGCGCATCTTGGATTTAGCAAAGATTTTCCTGAGAATTCTGTAACATGTGGGGCAGATTTAGTTATCCATAGTGTCCATAAAACACTACCAGCATTTACACAGACAGCACTATTACATAGTAATGGTAGTTTAGTAGACTATGATAAAGTTAAGATGTATCTTCAGATTTATCAGACAAGCAGCCCTTCGTATGTGCTTATGACAGGAATAAGCAATTGTCTACGTATGGTTAAAGAACAAGGTGTAAGGCTATTCGATGAGTATCATAAAAATCTAGTAGAATTTTATGAAGCATGTAATAAACTTAGGAATCTAGAAGTATATCAACCTTTAAAGCTGAAAGAAGATAATCTCCCGTTTGCGTTTGATCCATCTAAGATCTTAATATTTACACATCATAGTTCCATAAATGGTAACGAACTATATGATACGTTATTAAAGTGTTATAAGATTCAATGTGAAATGGTGTCAAAGAATTATGTATTAGCTATGACTAGTATAGCGGATACGAAAGAAGGATTTAAACGATTGATTGAGGCACTTTTTGATATCGATAATCGCATAGCTAGACAGAAACAACAACAACTGAATTCCTTGTTTTATGTTACTAATTTAAGGCTTGTCTTAACTCCTTATGAAGCTTATAATCGTAAGAAAGAAGGTTTAATGTTAGACGCAAGCATGGGGAAGATAGCGGGCGAATATGTTTACTTATATCCACCGGGAATTCCACTCGTAGTACCAGGTGAAGAAATTACAATAGAGGTTATTAATAAAATTAAAGAGTATAAACAGGCAGGATTGCATATAAAGGGTATGATAGATCATAGTAGTGAGACGATTCTTGTAGTAGGAGAAGAATAAAATGGGTAAAATATATGTAGTAATTGGAAAAAGTGCTTCTGGAAAAGATACAATTTTTAAGTATTTGCAGGAAGATGGGACACTTCAGATGAAAACCGTAGTAGGATATACCACTAGGCCAATTCGTGATGGAGAGCAAGATGGAATTGAATACTTCTTCGTAAGTGATAAAATCTTTGAACAATTAATGAGCGATGGAAAGATTATTGAATCTCGTACTTATCATACAATTCATGGACCTTGGAATTACTTTACCGTTAATGATGGACAAATAGATTTGGAAAAATCGGATTATCTGTTTATTAATACCCTTGAGGCGTATAATCAGATTAGGAAATATTTTGGAGAAGATAAAGTTGTACCGCTTTATATAGAAGTAGAAGACGGTGAACGTTTGAGTAGAGCTATAAAGCGTGAAAAGAAACAGTCAGAACCAAAGTATGCTGAGTTATGCAGAAGATTTCTAGCAGATAGTGAAGATTTTTCAGAAGAGAAGATTAGAGAGAGCGGAATAGAACGAAGATTTTATAATGATGATATGAAAGAATGTATCGAAGAAATCATCCAGTTTATTCATAATGACCAAAAAGCAAAGTAAAACTTTAGTGCAATAATGTAAAGATATATGGTATAATGTAACTGATGAAAGTAGCGAAGCTACTTTTAGGGCTTGAACGGAGTGAAAGACCGTAGCTCCGAAGGAGCCATCAGCTAACAAGTCAAGGATTATGTCAGGAGGGAAAAGAAGTGGACATTAAAGTAAATCAAATGCAAACTGTAAATCAGGTAGAGACAAGAAACCAGATTACTGAAAATGATGGTTCATTCAAATTTACTTTGATTAGTAATATAGAAGAACAAGATTTACAGTCTCGTCTACACTTCATGATGAAAGAAATTATTCAACATGGTAATAAATTGGCTAAACACATGGACATTCGTGACATGAGAATGTATCGTCAATTAATTAAAGAATTTATGAACGAGATCGTTAATCGATCACATAAATTTAGTCGTGAAAATTTCCTTGACAAAAGAGGTAGACATCGTGTCTATGGTATGGTTAAACTTGTCGACAAGACATTAGATGAATTAGCAACAGAGTTAATTAAGGATGAGAAGGATCATATAAGCATCCTTACCAAGATAGATGAGATAAAAGGCTTATTACTAGATATATTGGCTTAATAAATTATTTACTAAATTGTTTGGCGGATTGGAGTAGGGATGATGTACGATTTTGGTAGTATAGTTGGACATGAACAGATAATTGAACATTTACAAAGTGCAATTAAGATGGGTAAAGTTTCACATGCATATATCATTAATGGTGAGAAAGGCATGGGGAAAAAGACGATTGCCTATACATTTGCTAAGACATTACAATGTGGGGAACATGAAACGAATTCATGTAATACGTGTAAGTCTTGTTTACAGATAGAGTCAGGCAATCATCCGGATGTGATATCCGTGACACATGAGAAAATAAGTATCGGTGTTGACGATATTCGTGTACAAGTGAATGGGGATATTGCAATTAAACCTTATAGTGGTCCATATAAAATATACATCATTGATGATGCAGATAAGATGACCGAGCAGGCCCAGAATGCTCTTCTTAAAACAATAGAGGAACCTCCGGCCTATGCGATTATCATTTTGCTCACAACTAATAGTAGTAAACTACTACCAACAATTCTATCGCGTTGTGTAATGTTGAACTTAAAGCCAGTATCTTCAGATGCAATTAAAGAGTATTTGATGAGGGAATACAATATTCCAGATTACATGGCTGGAATGAGTGCAACATTTTCACAAGGTATCTTAGGCAGAGCAATTCGTTATGCATCTTCCGAGGAATTTATACAGTCAAAAGAAGAAGTACTTCATCTATTAAAATATATCGATGATATGGAATTATACGAGATTATGGATGCGATTAAGAGTTTATCGACACATAAGATTGAGATTAATGATTATCTAGATTTGATGATACTATGGTACAGAGATATACTTATGTTCAAGGTAACCAAGAATCCAAATCTCTTATTGTTTAAAGAGGAATATAAGTTTATATCAGAACAGGCAAGCAAGAAAGACTATGAAGGTATAGAGAATATAATTAATGCTATGAATAAAGCGAAGATTCGTTTGAATGCAAATGTAAACTTTGATACCGTTATGGAACTTATGCTGCTTACACTAAAAGAGAATTAAAGGAGAGGCATATGATAGTGATAGGAGTCCGCTTTAGAAAAGCGGGGAAAATATATTTCTTTGATCCAGCAGGACTCGCAATTGAACAAGGCAATAAAGTAATTGTCGAGACAGCCAGAGGCGTAGAATATGGATCTGTTGTAATTGGCCCACGTGATGTTGAAGAAAGTAAAATCATTCAACCATTAAAAGCGGTAATACGAATTGCAACGCCTGAAGATGATGAGATAGAACGTAAGAATAGACAGAAAGAAAAAGATGCCTTTGGAATTTGTCTAGAGAAGATAAAGAAACATGGTTTAGAGATGAAGTTGATTGATTCAGAGTATACCTTTGATAATAATAAAGTATTATTCTACTTCACTGCAGATGGAAGAATCGACTTCAGAGAATTAGTTAAGGATTTAGCGAGTGTATTTAAAACAAGAATCGAATTACGTCAAATCGGAGTTAGAGATGAAACTAAAATAGTTGGCGGAATCGGTATCTGTGGAAGACCACTTTGTTGTAGTACATTTTTATCTGAATTTGCTCCTGTTTCTATTAAGATGGCAAAAGAACAAAATCTTTCCTTGAATCCGACTAAGATTTCTGGCGTATGTGGAAGATTAATGTGTTGTCTTAAGAATGAAGAGGAAGCATATGAAGAAGCCAACAGTAAGCTACCAAATATAGGAGATATGGTTACGACAAATGATGGTCTAAAGGGAGAAGTACAAAGCGTTAACGTGTTAAAACAAATTGTACGTGTAATTGTTACCCTTGAGAACGATGAAAAAGAAGCAAGAGATTACAAGGTAGATGATCTTAAGTTCAAACCTCGTAAGAAGAAAGAAAAGATTGCGATTGATGATGAATTACGAGCATTAGAAATGCTTGAGAAAAAGGAAGGAAAATCCCTTTTAGATGATGAATAAGGAACAGTTACTACCAGATGAACGAATCGATGATTTACATCGTAATGGATATCGAATTATTCAAAATCCAAATAAATTTTGCTTTGGAATGGATGCCGTTTTGTTATCTGGTTTTGCAAAAGTAAAACAGAATGAGACATGCCTTGATCTTGGTACAGGTACAGGCATAATTCCAATATTATTAGAAGCTAAGACTCCAGGCAAACAATTTGTAGGCCTGGAGATACAAGAAGAGAGTGCTTCCATGGCAAGAAGAAGTGTTCTCCTTAATAAGCAAGAAGAAAAAGTTCAGATTGTAACTGGTGATATCAAGGAAGCATCTTCAACTTTTGGAGCTGCTTCCTTTGATGTGGTTACGTCAAATCCACCGTATATGACTAACCAGCACGGGTTACAGAATCCAGATATGCCAAAAGCCATTGCTAGACATGAAGTATTATGTACGTTAGAAGACGTTGTAAGAGAAGCGGCAAAAGTTCTGAAACAGAATGGAAGATTCTACATGGTGCATAGACCATTTCGTTTGGTTGAAATAATATCTTGTATGACAAAATATAAACTAGAACCAAAACGAATGAAATTCGTATATCCTTATGTAGATAAGGAACCTAATATGGTATTGATAGAAGCAATTAAAGGTGCGAAATCCATGGTGAAAGTAGAAGCACCATTAATTGTTTATAAAGAACCAAATGTGTATACAGATGAAATTTACGATATATATGGGTATTAAGGAGAGCTTATGAAAGGAGAACGTGTATAAATATGTCAGGAACATTATATTTGTGTGCTACTCCAATTGGTAATTTGGAGGATATTACATTCCGTGTAATTCGTACGTTAAAAGAAGTAGATTTGATTGCAGCAGAAGATACGAGGCATAGTATTAAATTGTTGAATCATTTTGAGATAAAGACTCCCATGACCAGTTATCATGAATTCAATAAGATAGAAAAAGCCAGATATCTAGTAAAGCAATTACTAGAAGGCGTGAATATAGCGGTAATAACCGATGCGGGGACTCCAGGTATCTCTGATCCAGGTGAAGAATTAGTACGTCAAGCCCATGAGGCAGGAATTACAGTTACTTCACTACCAGGACCAGCGGCGTGTATAACGGCATTGACGATGTCAGGATTATCAACAAGAAGATTTGCGTTCGAAGCATTCCTACCTTCCGATAAAAAGGAAAAGCAAGTCATATTAGATGAGCTGAAAAAAGAAACGAGAACTACGATTCTTTATGAAGCACCGCATCGCCTACTACGCACTCTTAGAGAATTACTAGATACACTAGGCAACCGAAGAATAACAATATGTAGAGAGTTAACTAAAAAACACGAGACTACTTTCTTAACAACATTAGAAGATGCTATCGCACATTACGAGGTTCAGGAACCAAAAGGGGAATGTGTAATTGTAATAGAAGGCATTAGTCATGAGCAAATTGCCGAAGAAAAACAAAAAGAATGGCAAGAAATGTCCATAGAAGAGCATATGGAATTCTATCTACAACAAGGAAAAGATAAAAAAGAATCAATGAAATTAGTTGCTAAAGACCGCGGTGTTTCAAAGCGAGATATATACCAGCAATTGATATAAAAAAAGACCCGATACAATTGGGAGAAAGTATCGGATCTTTTTACCCCTTGGATAATTCAACTTCGTTCCATTTTCCAATTATAAGCTTGGGAGTAGCTTATTTAATATATAGGGTATTATTCAATGATTCCTGCTAATTTAGCAAGTTGAGTAATTGATTCTTTAGAAACTTTCTTTCCACAGAAGTCAAATAACTCGTTTTTGTCGCCAGTGAAGATATCAGTTGGCTCATATTTTTGAAGAATGATTCTGTCTTCTTCAACGAAGATTTCTAGAGGATCTCTTTCGCTCACTCCTAGTGTTCTTCTTAATTCGATTGGAAGTGTGATACGACCAAGTTCGTCAAGTTTTCTTACTATTCCCGTACTTTTCATAATTTAATCGCTCCTTTGCTTTTTTTCTTTGACAATAGAAAATATGTGGCTCTACTGTATGTTACAACAACTATGTCTGTTTTGTTGTTAAAGTAATTAGTACCCCGAATTATGTAATATTTTTCTGATTCATGGAAAAATATATAGGATACTAATATAAAATAACACACCACCTAGATAATGTCAATTCATATTATTATCAAATTATAGCATATATTTAATATGTAAATTTCTAGTTAAAAAATTTTTAAGATTTTAAGCAGATGCTGATTTATACAATTAAAGTAAATAACTAGAAAGATGGCCAAATGTCAAGCGGTTACATTCGAGATTTTAGTAAAATAAAGTAATTATATGCTTTTTAATAGTTGCCTGAATTGAGGAGAAATTTTCAAACAATTATTTAATGATTTAATAAAAATTTTATTTTTACATGAAAAATATGCTATGGAATAAAAAATAGAACGTTATAATATATATATGGTAAACAATATACATATATAGTTTGTTCTTTAAGAGCGAAATCAAACTTGGCAGTTGAATGGCTACCCGGTATTTTTTGTTGAATTATGGAACAATTAGAAGAAGGAGGGTACTTGTTAAACTATATTTGGGGATTTTTGATTATAGTTGGAATTATTGTAGGTGTTTTAACAGGAAATATAGCGAATGTAAGTGAAGCTGCATTAAATTCCACAAAAGAAGCAGTTACGCTCTGCATAACGATGCTTGGTATCATGGCACTTTGGACTGGAATTATGCAGATAGCTAGAGCGACAGGATTAATTGCTTCACTCACCAAAGGAATACGCCCGATTATACGACTTTTATTTCCTGATTTGCCAAGGGATCACGTTGCCAATGAGTATATCGCTTCTAATATGATAGCTAATATATTAGGACTCGGTTGGGCAGCAACACCAATGGGGGCTTGTTAAGTTATAATGACTAAAATTTAGTTGGTTGAGGTACTTGTGTGTTTTAGGTGGTGGAGGCAAAACTCTTTATATATTTTCAGTGCTTCTTAGCTTACGTACTATGACACAAAACACGCTACACACCTAAGTACTTCTATGTGTGTACAGGGTAGGCTATCTATAAGATACGGAAACGCCTTCGATTCGGCATCCTGCCTCAGCTCAGGCTTGCTCGGCTTCCATGCCTCGCATTCCTAGGTTTACTATGTACACACTAAGAAGTACTATAGGTGTTTCGCTATTGTTTTTTAGTCATAGTACGTAAGCTAAGAAGCAATGTTACTTTATTAAGAGTTTTGCTTTTTTACTTTATTGAGACACAAGTACGGGGACTAGAGTGATTCAGTAATTGAGGTAAATAATCAAAATTTATACATTATGGTTTAAAGGTGTGAGAAAATATGGTATGTTATATTTAGAATGAGTGGTGAAAGATATTTTAGAGGTTTATAGAAAGAGCGGTAGATATATGAATAGAATTAGAAATTTAGACTATTTTAAATTAATTAAATTTGGGGTAGGAGCTTTATTAGCTTCTGCTATTGCAACTTTTTTGAATGTCCAATATAGTTTGGCGGCGGGTATAATTGCGTTATTGACTATTCAGGATACTAAAAAGGAAACAGTTATTATTGCGACCAAAAGAGTTGTTATATTTTTTATAATGACCACCTTATCGGCTATTATAATGCCTTTAGTTGGATATAACTTGATTTCGTTGGGAATTATTATGTTCCCTTATTTGTTTTTCTGTCTTGTTTTAAATATGAAAGAGGCTATAGCACCTATAGCGGTGTTATGTACACATTATATTACGTCAAAGAGTTGTTCTGTGGAGATGATAATTAATGAATTTTTAATTCTAGTTATTGGTGCTGGTACAGGAATTATCTTGAATCTATTTATGGTTAATACAAAAAAACAGATACGCGATATACAAAAAGAGATTGATGAAACTATCTCTGGTATTATTAAAAGAATGTCCATTAATATTCTGATGGAGGACAAAAGTAAGTACACGGGAAGTTGCTTTGAAGAGTTGGAAGCATTATTGGAGAGAATGAGAAAAGAATCTTTAAACTATATGAATAATCATTTTTATGGTACAAATGATTACTATTATAAATATATGCAGTTAAGACTGGTACAAGGTCTATTATTGAAGAGAATATTTATAGATATTAAGAGATTGGAATATACAACAGCACAAGCAAAAAGATTATCGGAGTTCCTATATAAAATATGTGAAGAATTTGATGAAGTGAATGACGCAATTTGTTTACTTCGTGAATTAAACAAATTATCTGAATTTTATAAAAGTGAAAAGTTACCTGAGACGAGAATGGAATTTGAGAATAGAGCGGTACTTTATCACATACTGGAAGATCTAAGAGAATTTATAGAAGCTAAGAAAAAATTTTCAGAAAGTTTGACTTTGTCAGAGAGAGAAGAATATTGGTGTAAAGGATAAAGATTATAAAGTCTTTGTATTATAGATATAGTTATCTATGATACAAAGGCTTTTTTGTTCCCTCATTGTTATTGGGACGTGCATAAATTCTAGCTATAATTAATAGATTGGAAGAAAAACAAGTCTTTTAGTCAGGAGGAAGTTGATGTTATTACCTGAAGAATGGGAAAAGATGAGCCAAGTTGATGTGGCCACCGTTAATCCAGATGATTTAGTAGATATTAGGGAGGTTCAGATTGATAATAGTCTTACTGATGAAGAGAAGATTATGGATTACATAGAGAAAATAAAGAACCCATACGTATTCAAATACGGAAAATATATAATAAAGCTTGAATTCAATAATGAATCTGGAGTTACATTAGAGGAAGTGCTTGAGGAATTAGTTAGAAAAGTAGCAGAAGGGATGTCTTTTTAGAATGGATTTGTCACAAAAACAACCTTATTATGCAGCGATATATCTTCGTTTATCCAAAGAGGATCATGAATTAACTGGATATAATGAGAAGAAGGAAAGCAATAGCATTACCAATCAGAAGTTATTAATCAATGAATTTCTTAAAACAATGTCAGAAGTAGTCATTTATGATTATTATATTGATGATGGTTATAGTGGGACTAATTTTGATCGACCAGATTTCAAGAGAATGAGAGAAGATATTTATGATGGAAAAGTGAATATGTTTATTGTAAAAGATCTTTCTAGATTTGGTAGGGAATATATTGATACAGGAAAATATATTCAAAAGATTTTCCCGAGGCTAGGCGTAAGGTTTATCTCTGTAATCGATCATTATGATTCTGCTGTAGCAACTGTCAACGATAGGCATTTATTAGTGCCAGTTAAGAATTTTGTGAATGATAATTATTGCAGGGATATTTCTCAAAGGGTGAGAACACACCAAGAGGCAATGAGAAAGAATGGTTTATATATTGGTGCTTATGTTGCGTATGGATATAAGAAAGATCCTAATGATAAGAATAAGATAATTGTAGATAACTATGCTGCAGATATTGTTAAGAAGATATTCAGCTGGCGACTTGGCGGGATGAATGTATATTCCATTGTGAATAAGCTAAATGAACTCGGAGTTGCATCGCCCATGGTGTATAAGAGAATGCAAGGAATTAATTATAAAACTGGTTTCTGTGAAAGTTATCAATCGTTATGGTGTGATAGTACCGTGTATGGAATACTAAAAAACAGGGTTTATATTGGAGTATTAGAGCAGGGGAAAAGAAGTCGAATCAGTTACAAGGTAAAGAAAACAGTGGGTAAACCGGAAGAAGAGTGGGTGGTGCTTGAAGAAAATCATGAGGCCATTATTTCAAAAAGTGATTTTATGAAAGTGGAGCAATTGGCAAAGAGAGATACAAAACGCGCAATAGATGAAAAGTCGGTTTATCTATACTCAGGAATGATGTTTTGTAGTGAATGCAAGAAACAGATGACAAGAAGGTGTACCAAATATAAAGGAAAGCAGTATCTATCCTATATTTGTTCAACCTATAATAAGCAACAAGGATGCACCAGACATAGTATCAAGGAAGAGGAAATCACGGGAATTATATGGGAAGTGATACGCCAACATATTAAATTAGTCGGCCATATCAACAAAGTGTTTGATAATGTAATGCTTGCAGAGAATAAAAGAAAATCACCGGTTTTGTTAGGAGAAACAAGCAGTGTGGACAATCCGATAGAGCTTAATAGGACAGCTATCATTAGTCTAATAGATAAGATCTGTTGTAGTGAAGAGAAGCAAATAATTCTTAAATTCAGGTATCAGGATGTATTGATTCTAGAGGGGGATATATATGGCACGACCTTCTAATAGAGGAACAGAGAAAACGAGCAATCAGAACACAAAAAATAGTTATAGTACAGCTACATATATAAGGTTGTCCTATGAAAGTTATTACACAGATAGCGAATCCATAGAAAATCAGAAATTATTATTAAGAGATTATTTGAAACAACATAGGGAGATGGTTTTGTGCGAGGAATTCATTGATGATGGGAAAACTGGCACGGATTTTGAGCGGCCTGCTTTTGAAAGAATGATGAAAGCAGTTAGAGAGGGAGCAATTAATTGTATTGTAGTGAAGGATTTATCCCGATTTGGTAGAAATCATGTGGAAGTTGGGGATTACCTTGAAAGAATATTTCCTTTGCTGGGGATAAGATTTATCTCTGTTAATGATGGTTATGATAGTTTTGCTAAAACTTGTGACAAGGAGCAGCTATTGTTGTCTGTTAAGAATCTCATGCATGAGATGTACGCAAGAGATGTATCCAAGAAAATATGTAGCTCAATAAAGATAAAACAAAAGACCAGGAAATTTTATCGATCTGCAATTATCCCCTATGGATATAAAATGGGATTAACAGAATATGAGATTGATGAGCAAACAGCAGCTGTGGTAAGAAGGATATTTCAGATATTTGTATCTGGTGAGTCGATGTACCAGATATGTTCGACCCTAAATAGAGAAGGGATCGCTTCTCCAAGAGAATATAGTAAAAATAAATTACTATATACCAAATCAAATGAAGATGCCTGTTGGTTTACCTCAACTGTTCAGAGAATTTTGAAAAATGAAATATATGTGGGAACCATGGTTCGCCACAAAACAGAACAAGAGCTTTATAACGATAAGAAAACAGAAGCTGTGGAGGAAGAGGATTGGATAAGGGTGGAGAATACACACCCTGCGATAATTGATAAGATAATCTTTGAGAAAGTACGAAGAAAGTTAAACAAAGGGTCTACTAAAAGGGGGAAGCAATAACGGGTACATTAGCTATTTATTTGAGGTTGTCTAAAGAGGATACGAATATCAGGAGTGAACGAACCGATGAAAGTAACAGTATTCGTACACAGAGATTACTATTACATAACTATATCAGCGAAAGCCTGGATTTAAGAGGATCTCCGGTTATAGAGTATGTGGATGATGGATATAGTGGGAAGAACTTTGAGAGACCTGAGATAAAGAGGTTACTGAATGATGCTCGTAAGAATAAAATTCAGTGTATTTTGGTGAAGGATTTTTCTAGATTTGGAAGGGATTATGTTGAGGTTGGCAATTACGTAGAAAAGGTATTTCCGTTTATGGGAATTCGATTTATTGCAGTGAACAACCATTTTGATAGTATTACTATGAAAGCGGGAGAGGTTCCGGATATAGATTTTTCTTTCCAGAACCTAATCTATGATTATTATAGTGTGGAGAATTCAATCAAGACAAAGAAAGTACAAGAAAAAAGAAGGCAAGAAGGTAAATACATGGCAGTCTACGCGCCATATGGCTACCGCAAAGATCCACAGGACAAAAATCATCTTATCATTGATGAAGAGGCTGCCATACAGGTAAGAAATATATTTGCATGGTATGTGCAAGGTAAGACAAAAGCAGATATTGCAAGGACCTTAGCTGCAATGGGAGTTCTAACACCAGCGGAATATATGACAGCAAAAGGGAGTGAGTATACTTGGAAATACAAGGAGTCACAAGGTAAATGGTGTGGGGCTATTGTAGGAAGAATTTTAAGAAATAGAATATATACAGGAACTCTTATTAGTGGGAAAACAGAGGCAGTAGAAATTGGTGGTAGGCGGGTAAGGTATAAGAATAAAGACGAGTGGTGTATTATTGAGAATACACATCAACCGATTATATCAAAGGTGTTATTTGCAGAGGTGCAAAAAACAAAGAAAATAACGTCAAAAACGAAAGAGGATAGCAAAAGAGGAAGTAACGATTTCAACTTAAAAGGCTATTTACGATGCGGAGGTTGCAAACACAAACTAACAAGGAGGGATAGACAAAAAGGGTCATTCTATTGTCGATACTATTATGAACTTCATAATGAAACATGTATCAAGGGTAGTATTTATGAAGATGAAATAATAGAAATTGTGTTAGAGATAATCAGGATGCAAATACTTCTAGGGAGCACTACGGAGTATCTAACTAATCTAGAACAACAATTAAAGCAGCTAGAAAAGAAGCGACTAAGATATAATGATAATACAAATAATTCAAGAAATCTGCATAAGGAGCAGGCATTGGTAAAGGCTTTGCTTGAAACCATCGAGATATATCCAGATAATAGATTGGTTATTCCTGTTAAGTATAAGTATTTTGGTCACTAACACGTAACAAGCGGGACTAATGGCTATGAAAGAATTGGCTAAACTAAACGATAATAAGGACCGAGCTAGTTGTGATATGTGTACTTTTTTAATCATTAACATATCATCGCTACAGTTAATTCCAGTTAATATTATTGCATATCGAAGTCAATATGGTTCTGTTAGACCAACAGAGATATTAGGAGTAGCAATTGTGGCAACTTTGTTTTCGACGATTGTTGGGGTAATATTCTCAATCGTTGCAAGAAAGAGAGGTAACAGATGACATTTCTCTTATATCTATCAGATTATATGATACCGTTTGTTATTTTCTATGTAGTTGGGTATGGTATTCTCACTAAAACATCAGTCTTTGATGAATTTGTAAATGGTGCAAAAGATGGATTTAAAGTAGTAGTGGATATATTACCGACACTAATTGGGTTGATGGTTGGGATAGGAATTATGCGTGCTTCAGGCGCATTTGATATGTTATCTAATCTTTTGAAACCTCTTATGGCATTATTAAGGTTTCCAGCAGAGTTAGTTCCGTTAGTGATCGTTAAGATGTTTTCATCTTCAGCAGCAACAAGTTTGGTAATTGATATCTTCAAGCAGTATGGTCCGGACTCCTATTTTGGAACACTTACATCTATATTAATGAGTTGTACAGAGACGATTTTCTATACAATGGCAGTCTATTTTATGGCAGCTAAAGTTAAGAAAACGAGATATACATTAGCTGGTGCCTTAGTGGCAACCTTATCAGGGGTAGTAATAAGTACGATCCTTGCTAATTTAATGTGTAAGTGACGAAATAATGAGGATCTGCAACATAAAAAAACACTCTCAAGAAAGTGGGTTCCTATGGCGAATGTGGAATGTACGTCATATCAATTTCTTGGGGGTGTTTTTTTATGGTGTGTGTGGCTATTTATCTTTTATTGCAGGGATCTGTATTTGACTCATCTCTCCGTCAAGTTTTACATCAAATATATAGATAGGCTGATAAAATCCTTTTGTATCTAAACTATAAGACTAGCCATTAATCATAAGGATTCTTAAGAATATTCGCATTGATTTGTAAACACATTACGTGTAAAATATATGTAATTACATATCCATATTGGAAAACAAGGGAATTAGGAGGAATATTTGTGAAGATATCAACCAAAGGAAGATATGCGTTAAGACTTATGCTTGATTTAGCACTTAACAATACTGGTGAACCAGTTAGGATTAAAGACATAGCTATGAGACAGGAAATCTCTGATAAGTATTTGGAACAAATTATCTCGGTACTTAACAAAGCTGGTTATGTAAGGAGTTTAAGAGGGCCACAAGGTGGCTATAGATTGTCAAAAGATCCAAAAGAATATTCAGTGGGTATGATTTTACGATTAACAGAAGGTAGTCTGGCACCAGTAGCGTGTTTAGAAGACGAAGAAAATCAATGTTTAAGACAAGATGAGTGTGCAACTTTGATATTATGGGAGAAGTTATACGATGCGATTAAAGGTGTGGTTGACCAATATACATTAGCTGATTTAGTAGATTGGCAAATGGAGAGAGCAGATCATTATATTATCTAATATAATGGATAGATGACAAGTTAAAAAGGAGGACAAGATAGAGGAAATATATGATAATACAAATTGATGGTTCAGATAAGAAAATTGACGTAAGAGAAGGCGAAAACCTTCTTAATATATTAAGAAATGAAGATTCTGATGTTCCAGCAATATGTGGAGGACGTGGGACTTGTGGAAAATGTAAAGTGCAAGTGCTTTCGGGTGAGGTTGCACCGATAACTTCTGAAGAAATGAAGCGTCTTACTTCATCAGAAATAGAGAATGGAATACGATTCGCTTGTAGACTTTCTATATTAGGTGACATGAAAATACGTTTGTTACATAAAACGGAGGAATCGGATCGAAAGAGTAAGTTAATGAAGCTTCCACAATGGAGTTTTGAGACGATTAATGAGTATATACATAAACAATTGGAAGATGGATTTGGAGTAGCTTTCGATATGGGAACCACTACGGTTGTTGGACTTTTGTGGGATTTAAGAACAACTGAATTAATTCATGTTATAGCCAAAACTAACCCACAAAGGGTAGTTGGAGCGGATGTAATCTCAAGAATTCAGTACAGTATGAAATCAGAGGAAAGTAAAAATCATATCCATGAATTGATTATTGAATGTCTGAATCAGATGCTACAAGAATTTACTAAAGTAGTAAAGGATAAGTCATTATTAAAACGAGTATGCATAGTAGGAAATACAGCTATGAGTCAAATTGCACAGAATAAAGATGTTAGTCAACTTGTAAAGCCACCTTTCCCACAGGGAATATTTGCTCTACAACAGTATAGTGGTAATAATTCTGGACTTGAAATACCTGATGATACTAGTGTGATATTTCTTCCTGGAATAGGTGGACATGTTGGTTCGGATATTACAGCAATGATTGTTGGCACAAACATTAGAAATTATAAGGGTATAACTTTAGCAATAGATATTGGAACAAATGGTGAAATTGTACTTGCTAGAGATGGAGAATTGGTATCTTGTTCAACTGCAGCTGGTCCAGCTTTTGAAGGAGCGAGTATTCGTTGTGGTATGCGTGCCGCTAAAGGAGCGATAGAAGGAGTTATCATTAACGATTCAGGCGTTGAGTTACAGGTTATTCAAGAGGTGGAAGCGGAAGGGATTTGTGGATCAGGCTTAATAGATGCTATTGCAGCAATGCTAGACATTGGTGTTGTAGATGAAACTGGAAGAATTCTAGAACTGACAGAGGCTGTTGCGGCAGGGGTATCTAAAGTTATTGCCACAAGATTGCAAAAGACTTCGGAAGGAATGCAATTTGTACTTCAATATCGATATGCAAAGGACCCAATTGTAATTACTCAAAAGGATATACGCGAAGTTCAGCTTGCAAAAGGTGCGATTTCTGCGGGTATGCAAATACTGATGAAAGAGATGGGAATTACGAAAGATTCCCTTGATCGTATCTTCCTTGCGGGTGCATTTGGTTCTTATCTTAAGATTTCCAGTGCAAGAAGAATTGGTTTATTGCCTAATGTTGCATTAGATAGAATTCATTCAGTTGGTAATGCAGCTGGTGTAGGAGCTAGTATGGCTGTACTTGCGAAACCATATCAAGAGGAATGTCAAGTAATTGCAGAAACAACAAGACAGGTTGAACTATCTATGCATGATTCTTTCCAAGAAGAATTTGTTCAATGTATGAATTTTGAAAAAGTCTATTGACATTATATGTAAAGTAGGTTATTATACTAAAAACATAGTTACCTTATATGAAAAGTATGATAATAGACTGACTGGAAGACCAGAGGTATTAAATAGCATAGAGTTATGCTGTTTAAAGCCTCTTTTTTTAGTAAATAAAGAGTGAGGTGAAGTAGGAATAAAAAAATAAAAAAATTAATAGGAGGAAAAGAATATGGGGCATCCAACAATATATCCAACAGGGGTTACTTATTATAACAAAGATAAGACCTTTAACGGTTATACAATTTATCCGTCAGCTAAGGGAGCATTACTGATTGATATGAATGGGAATGAAGTTCAGTTATGGGCAGGACTTGGAGGTTTTCCAAACAAGATATTACCTGGAGGATATGTATTCGGAACCACAGGTGCTAGAGAATCCAAATATGGTTTTCAGGATCAAAATGACTTGGTGCAGGTAGACTGGGAAGGAAATGTTGTTTGGAAATTTGACAAGACGGAATTAATCACAGATCCAGGAACTGAGCCAAAGTATATAGCCAGACAGCACCATGATTATCAACGGGAAGGTTCATCAACTGGGTACTATTCCCCGTATGAAGAACCGTACACGGATCATGGTAATACATTGATTTTGACTCATGAAAATATTTATAATCATGAAATCTCGGATAAAAGATTAATCGATGATAAGATTATTGAAGTAACCTGGGAAGGCGAAATCATATGGAGGTGGAAAGCAAATGAGCACTTTCATGAACTAGGGTTTGATGAGGACGCAAAGAATGTATTGTTCAGAGATCCAGGATCACGGGGAGATCTAGGCGGTGACTGGATGCACATAAATAGTATTTCCGTATTAGGGCCGAATAAATGGTATGAATCAGGTGATGAGCGTTTCCATCCAGACAATATTATCTTTGATGCTAGAAATTCAAACATTCTAGCCATTATAAATAAACAAACAGGTGAGATCGTTTGGCGTATAGGACCTGATTTCAATGAGAATGAGGCTACTAAGAAATTAGGATGGATAATTGGTCAGCATCATTTACATATGATACCAAAAGGACTTCCGGGAGAGGGAGATTTATTAGTTTTTGATAATGGAGGAGCAGGTGGATATGGAGCACCAAATCCTACATCTACGTATGGTATAGATAATGCAAAGAGGGATTACTCCAGAGTATTGCAGTTCAATCCAATTACATTAGAGATTACTTGGCAGTACACGCCATTAGAAGCGGGCTCAATATTGTTTACAGACGGCTCTAAGTTCTATAGTTCATATATTAGTTCTGCACAAAGGCTTCCTAACGGAAACACTTTAATTACAGAAGGCTCTGATGGTAGAGTATTTGAGGTAACACCAGATCATGAGATTGTTTGGGAATTTATTAATCCACATTACAGATCTTTTTTTGGTAAGGTACAAAATAATATGGTTTACCGTGCTTACCGTGTTCCATACGAATGGATTCCTCAATTAGAAAAACCACTAGAAACTTCTATTGAGAAGATAGATGTATCAACATTCCGTGTTCCAGGTGCATCTATAGGGGAAGGTACTGGTAAGGTGACAACCATTGAAGGAGTTGATCCTAATAAAAAAGTTACTACAGGTACAGGGGATGATAAAGATGAACCGGTTAATTTCTGTACAGTTACAATAACGAAGGATTCCATTGTGAAGGAATATGAAAATATAGAGAAAAGTAGTTGACAAATATTGAATTTGTGCTACAACTATATTATACTATTC
>NZ_CBDLAM010000027.1:21793-29129 GCF_965301125.1 Anaerosporobacter sp.
ATACTATTCTTATATGAATACAATGAAAAAGGAGGGATATAATTGAAGATATCTACAAAAGGGAGATATGCGCTAAGGCTTATGCTAGACTTAGCACTCAATGATACAGGGGAAACCATTCGTATAAAGGATATAGCTGCGCGTCAAGAGATATCAGAAAAATACCTCGAACAAATTATCGCAGTTTTGAATAAAGCAGGGTATGTTAAAAGCGTAAGAGGTCCACAAGGGGGATATCGTTTAGCAAGAAAACCTAAAGAATATACAGTAGGTATGATTTTACGATTAACGGAAGGAAGCCTTGCACCCGTTGCTTGTTTAGATGATGATCCGAATGAATGTAGTAGACAAGAGGATTGTGTAACAATATACATCTGGGAAAAACTATACGAAGCAATTAATAGCGTAGTAGATAAATATACTCTAGCAGATTTAGTAGAATGGGAATTAGCAAAAGCAGATCATTATGTTATATAATCTATATTGATGAGCCAATAGAGGGACAACGTATCCGTTGTTTTTCTATTGGCTTTTTCAAATCTCTTTTCGGAAGTATCACCAAAAATATTGCATTGTAAATATAAGAAGATTGTTGTAAAATTAAAAATATCTGCGTCTTTTTATGTAGATAAGGTCGTAATTTGCCCCATGATACCTACAGATTGCTACGCACTTTGTGACCCTGGTATCATATAGATATTAACAATGAAGGAAGAGATAGATGGCATATAAAGATTTACAAGATTTTATAAAAACGTTGGATGAACAAGGTGAATTAACAGTGATTCATGAAGAAGTTTCATCAGACTTAGAAATTACTGAGATTGCTGATCGTGTTTCCAAAGCACACGGAAAAGCATTACTTTTTAAGAATGTTAAAAATTCCAAATACCCTGTTTTAATTAACGCAATGGGAAGCTATAAAAGAATGAGTATGGGACTTGGAGCAGAACAACTTGATGATATAGGTACTGAGATTGGTAAGTATCTAGATTTAAGTAATTATTTATCCATTAAGAAGTTAATCAAAAGCGTTCCACGTCTGTTTCGACTTCTTAGTGTATTTCCAATTAAGAGTAAGTTTAGAGGTGCGTGTCAACAAGTGATTGAAAGAGAAGTGAACTTAGATACACTTCCTGTCTTAAAGTGTTGGCCAGAAGATGCAGAGAGATTTATAACCCTTCCGTTGGTGTTTACAAAGGATCGTTATTCCAAACAACAAAATGTAGGAATGTATCGTATGCAAATTCTTGATCAAACGACTACAGGAATGCATTGGCATAAACATAAAGATGGATCAGAGATTTATAAAGGCTATGCGACAGATAATACAAGAATGCCAGTTTCCGTTGCACTAGGCTGTGATCCGGCTATTACTTATGCAGCGACTGCACCAATGCCAAAAATGATTGACGAGATGATGCTAGCAGGCTGGCTTAGAAAGTCAAATGTGAAGATGGTTAAATGTATTACCAACGATATCTATGTGCCAAGTAGCGCAGAAATAGTTTTAGAAGGTTATGTGGACCCATCAGAGGATCTTGTATTAGAGGGACCTTTTGGTGACCATACGGGATATTATTCATTGGCAGATTATTATCCTAGATTCCATGTTACATGCATTACCCATAAGAAAAATGCAATTTATCCAACCACTATCGTAGGAAAACCACCGATGGAGGATTGTTATATGGCAAAGGCAACGGAACGTCTCTTTTTACCAGTACTTCGTATGCAAATGCCAGAATTAGTTGATCTTAATTTACCTTTAGAAGGTGTATTTCATAACTGTGCAATTGTATCGATACGTAATAAGTATCCAGGATGCGCACGAAAAGTTATGAGTAGCATCTGGGGAATGGGTCAGATGATGTATACGAAATTGATTGTGATAGTTGATGAAACAGTTGATGTACAAAATCTGAGACAAGTTCGTGATGCGGTACTGAATAATGTGAATGGACAAGAAAGTTTAGTTGTATCAGAAGGACCACTAGATGCATTAGACCATTCCTCTGATAAGGCATTGTATGGTAGTAGACTTGGCGTTGATTGCACTGTGAAGAATACAGTAAAGGATAATAACATAACTAACACGTATCAGATACTTAAGGTAAATAAGGACAAGCCTTTTAAGGGAAGAGATACCGTAGTAGAGTTCTTAACTCATAATCCAGATAAATTTGTGATAGCTGTCGATGGTGATGTTGATAAGAATGACTTATCTACGGTTATGTGGAAAGTATTTAATAATATAGATGCAAAAAGAGATATTACAGTCATCGACAACAAGATCGGTATTGATGCTACGAAAAAATGGCGAGAAGAAGGTTTAACAAGAGATTGGCCAAATGATATCAAGATGAGTGACGATATTAAAAAAATGGTAGATGAAAGATGGGATCGTTATGGTATTGACTAAAGTAATTAATAAAATAGTTAATAAATTAAAAGAGTATGGTAAACTCGTCATGTTTTCACATACAATATTTTCTTTAAGTTTTGCACTTGTTTCAATGGTAATAGCAGCAAAGGGGTTACCTGAGATTTCAACTTTGATATGGATTTTAGTATGCTTTATGGGTGCTAGAACTGGTGCCAATGCCATTAATCGTGTAATCGATGCTAAGATTGATGCACGCAATCCAAGGACTGCTGGGCGCCAATTACCAAAAGGAGAGATGAGAAAAACAGAAGTCATTATATTTACTGCAGTATGTTTCTTAATTATGGTTTATGGGGCATATAAGCTGAACTGGATTTGTTTATTGCTATCTCCGGTAGCTCTATTCTTAATGATCATCTACTCGTATTGCAAACGATTCACATATTTGTGCCATTTAGTTCTTGGGGTTACTTGTGCATGTGCTCCAGTTGGTGCATGGTTAGCGATTACAGGAAAACTAAACTTAATTCCATTATTTATGGGGGCTGCTAATACTTTATGGGTTGCCGGATTTGATATCATATATGGTTCCCAGGACTACGATTTTGATACACAGAATGGTCTACATTCCATTCCAGTTAAGTTTGGCGTTCCAGGTGCGTTAATGATAGCTAGAGTATTCCATATTATCACATTGCTATGCCTAGTAGTGGTAGGAATATTGGTGCCTCAATTCGGACTTATTTACTATCTAGGTGTAATCCTTATTGCAGGGTTATTTGTTGCAGAATATAGAATGGTATCACCTACAAATTTAACAAATGTTAATATAGCATCTTATAGTATCAACCAAATAGTTAGTATCGTTTTATTAGTATTTGGATTATTAGATGCATTTTTGAACTAGTAGAAATATAGAGGTATAGAATGAAAAAAATTATAGTAGGACTTACCGGAGCAAGTGGTAGTGCTTATTTCCGTCGTCTAATCGAAGTTTTACTGGAGCATGAAGTAGAAATACATGTCATCGCATCTGAACATGGTAGTCAGGTGCTTGCGTATGAAACAGGAATTATCTTAGAAGAGCAAATCAAGGTTTGGAATGAAAAAATTTCTGATACTAGGATTACCCTAGAAGATAATAATAATATGTTCTCAGCAGTTGCTAGTGGATCATACCGCTGCGATGCTATGATTGTTATTCCTTGTTCTATGTCTACTCTGGCTGAGATAGCGAATGGTATAACGAAATCTCTGTTAACTCGTGCAGCAGATGTGATGATAAAAGAACAAAGAAAATTGGTGATTGTACCAAGAGAAACACCACTCTCAACCATTCATTTAAAAAATATGTATGAACTCTCAAAGGTTGGAGTGACAATTTTACCGGCGATGCCAGGGTTTTATAATCTTCCTGAAACAGTAGATGATATGATTAATCATATCGTTGGTAAGGCTCTGGATTGTATTGGAATAGATAATAATAATTATAAGAGATGGAAGGGTAAGAACTAGAATGAAAAAAAGTAGTAAAGTAATTGCATTGTTATTGGCAATGGTTTTCCTAATCACAGGATGCACAAAGAAAAACGATACGAATACTTCTGATTTAAAGGATAATGTAGAGTCAACACAAACACCAGACTCAGAATCAGTCGAAAAAACTGTGCTACGTTTGGGGATGATAGCATCTACGGATGCAATTCCTTTTGTGTTGATTGAGAAAAATGGATTAGATGATAAATATAATCTTGACTTACAGTTTGAAGTTTTTAAATCAGCAAAAGATAGAGATGCAGCATTACAAGCGGGAGAATTAGATGGATTCTTAGCAGATCTTATCGCGGTATGTATCTATCAAAATGCTAATTTAGATGTTAAGATTACTGGAAGTACAGATGGTGATTTTGTTCTTCTTGCAAGTAAGAATTCAGGAATCACAGACGTTAGCCAGATTAAAGGGAAAAGTATCTCTATCTCAGAAAATACATTAATTGATTATACTTTAGATAAAATCTTAGAGAGTAATAATCTAGAAAGTGATGATGTTAAAAAAGAAATCGTAGATAGAATTCCAGACAGATTTGAACTTTTACGTAATGATAAAATTGATCTTGGTTTAATGCCAGAACCATTTGCTTCATTAGCACTTGAAGATGGTGCAATTAACTTAGGTAGTGCTAGTGAGTATGGACTTTATCCAGCAATTAGTGCTTTCACACAAACTGCTATAGATGAAAAGGCAGATGCAATACGCGATCTTTATAAAGCCTATAATGAAGCTGTTGACTACATGAATAATACAGATGTTTCAGAATACGAAGATGCCGTAATTGAAGCAGCAGGATATCCAGAAGAAATGAGTGGAAAAATTGAGTTACCAAAATTCAGAACGAATGAACTTCCATCAAAAGAAGGAATAGAAGCTGCGATTGCTTGGGCAAGTGAAAAAGGATTATGCAGTTCTTCACTTACTTATGATCAGGTAGTCTTTGACGTATCTGAATAAAATCTTAGATTAAGCGGTGAATAATATGCTTCTATTGAATAATGTGTCCATTAGTTACAAGAAGAAAAAAGAAACAATAAACATAATCAATAACTTCTGTTTGCAAATAGAACAGGGAGAATCGGTAGTGATACTAGGAGCTTCCGGTTGTGGTAAATCGACCTTGGTTAATACATTGGCGGGAACGATAGTTGCTGAAAGTGGAGACATAGTTTACGTAAAAGAACAAAAAGGCAGGCCCTTGAATCCGAAGATTCATAAGATTGGTATTATACCACAAAACTGCGGATTGCTTCCTTGGAAGACAGTAAAAGAGAACTGCTTATTACCATTAAGAATTCGTAAGGAACAGGTAAATGATACCCTAATTGAAGAAATAACTAACATATATAAATCGTTAGATATAGATAAGTTACTTCATAAATATCCAAAGGAATTAAGTGGTGGACAAGCGCAAAGAGCTGCAATTGCAAGAGCCTTTATTATGCGACCTGATTTATTGTTGATGGATGAACCGTTTTCTGCATTAGATGAAATCACTCGTGAGGAAGCAAGAGAGTTATTCCTAAAGATATGGAAACAGCATAAACCGACTACAATACTAGTTACACATAGCATTGAAGAAGCGCTTTACTTAGGGAATAGAATAATTGTTATGGGAACAGATAAAGGTAATATCAAGTACCAGATGGATAATCCTTACTTTGGAGAGCTGAGTCCTCAAAGTTTAGAGTACCTTGTTGCAAAAAAACTACTGCGAAAGCAATTGATCAAGACAGAAGTGGGGGAATAGACAAATGAAGAGACTTATTAAACATGGTATGATTTTTATACAAGGTTTTTTGTTAGTCAATCTATTGTGGTGGATGGCATCTGTATTCTTGGATATCAATGTTGTTCCAAATCCGATTCTTGTCTATAAGAACTTTCATAAAATCTTTGAGGACAATATATATATTCATATCTGGGCAAGCTTAAAAAGGATTGGATTAGGTCTTTTACTTTCACTTTTGGTTGGTATACCAATTGGAATTATAATGGCTTATTCCAACAGGGCAAATAAGATATTATATCCGTTGATTTATTTTAGTTATCCGATTCCTAAAACCGCTCTTTTGCCAATTGCCATGTTATTATGGGGCATGCGTGATGGATCTAAGATAGCAATTATATTTTTGATTATTGTTTTTCAGGTTATTGTCTCAGTTAGAGATAGTGTATCGCATATAGACAGAACGATGTATCAAGTGACTAGGAGTGCAGGTGCAAATAGGAGACAGATAATTCGCCATGTCACGTTACCAGCGATTCTTCCAGAGTTACTTACTAATATTAGAGTGTCTCTTGGGACAGCAGTATCTATATTGTTTTTCGTTGAGGCATATGGAACAAAGTATGGAATGGGGTATTATATTCTAGATGCATGGTCAAGAATAAATTATATCGGGATGTATCTAGGAATTATAGTAATCTCAATTGTTGGTTTTATTCTTTTCGTTTCCGTTGATGTAATTGCGGATAAAATTTGTAGATGGAGCAGCCAATAAAGGGAGCTACGCATTATGAATTGCTCCTCGTCAAATAGACAACTAAAAATATTTTCTTTTCTGCCAGTAGGTATAACCTGCTGGCAGTTTTTATGTATGTATTATCTTCGGTATAATCGTATGCTAATTCAATTATAAAAAAATGGAAAAAATATTAATAAAACCTATTGACAAAGTATGGAAAGTAGGATATTATACTAAACAGAAATCATACTAATATAATATGAAATGTATGAAACAGATAACGAAAATGATTACGAAAGAGAAAAAGAAAAGGTAGGTGATGAGAAGAGAGGGGGATTTAATGAGAAAGATCAAGGATATTGGAATTCAATTCATTATTCCGATTATAATTGTTTTGGCCTGGTACATAACGACTACATATACGGATACGCCATCGAGTATTCTTCCTAGTATTTCTAAAGTGAAGAAAGCATTCGGATCCATGGTACAGACAGGACAATTAGGGGAGGATCTAAGAGTTAGTTTTGCTAGAGTTACCAAAGGGTATTTATACTCAATTTTATTTGGTGGAAGCCTTGGTATCTTGATGGGAATGTTCCCTTTTGTGAAGAAACTATTTGGCCTTATTACCACCGTTATTCGACAGATACCAATGATTGCATGGATTCCTCTCGTTATACTATGGTGTGGAATTGGTGAAGAATCTAAGATTGTGATTATCGTGATAGCAGCATTCTTCCCTATTATGGTTAACACCTTGAATGGCGTTGAAAGTACACCAACTGGATACATAGAAGTAGCACGCCTTTATAAGTTAAATAAGATTAAGACCTTTGCAAAGGTATATTTACCTCATGCACTACCGCAGATGCTAGTTGGATTATAGTTAGGTTGAGGGGTTTCTTGGATGGCGGTTGTTGCGTCTGAATT
>NZ_CBDLAM010000028.1:0-23611 GCF_965301125.1 Anaerosporobacter sp.
ATACATCACAATATGAAATTAGCTGATCAATACCTCGCTTAATTCATTTTTTCTCATAACATAACCTCCTTCCATTCATATTTGCCATGTAAAGTTACTGATTATAATTGAATATACAATTATCCAGATAATTACATCTGCTTTATTTAGTATACACATATATCTCGCATATTACAAGATACATAATATATTTTTTTCGGATTTTTCTGGACACTACTCTCCTAATCTGCTCTGCAAAATTGCTATAACGTCATTTCTGTGGTTGATAGTAAATTCGTCCACCCAATCCGTTATTCTCTCGGTCATTCCCTCAAATGGGCCATTGTATCCGCTTAACGTTTTGGCACTTTTGGTATAAAAATTGCCAATACGATATATACCAACAACCCGCTTCCGAATGCGAGAATAAACGCCGCGCAGAGCAATCGCACAAACTTCGGGTCAATATTAAAGTATTTTGCAATACCGCCGCAAACACCAGCGATCCATTTCCCATCTCTAACTCTATATAATTTTTTGCTCATGAATTTCCACTTCCTTTCTTGGTATGGTTTAGTCCCTTCAAGATAAAAGCTGAAAGACAGCCGCATAACAGCAGACTTATAGCACTTCCAATCCGATTTTCAACAGTAGTTTCATAATAGCCAGCGATACCAAATACTGCCGTGATAGGATAAAAAGTTTTAAGCGTGTTTGACATACTCATAAATATCCCGGCAAATGAATACATTTCAGCTAATACTAAAGCAAGCCAGTAGCTTTGTTTCATGTATGATACTAACGCAATGATGGGCGAAATCGCGAAGAATACACCGACGCCCTCCACAACATACATTTTCAGAAAATCTAAGACCAAGATCACCGATAAATCGGAAAAGTGTAAAACAAGTTCAGTCAAACAAGTTATGGCAAAGATCAACAAATAGATAAGAACACTACAAGCGAAAGTTATAATCATTTTCGCAGCGGTCAATTTATCTTCACTTACAGGAATGAGCCGCAGAGTTTTCAGCGTGTCCTCTTGCTCCTCACGACAAATCATATAGCTTCCCAAAAGGGATATTACCGCGGGAAGAACGAGAAAGGTCGCCCAGGGCTGAACCGTAGTCATATACCAGCCCACATCATCTATATTTTGAACGCCGGAATCCAAACTCTCGCCGCCGATAAATACTATGACTGCTACCAAGACTGCTGCAAAAACTGCAATCCAAATGATATTTGAACGACGAAGTTTTTGACGCTCTGCCCAAAGAAGTTTTTGCATACTTTCACCTCACTTTCTTCTTAATGAAATCTTTGCAAGCAGTACTGCAACAATGTCCCAACCCAAAATGCAAAGAAATGCCAATGGAATATTGATCCGTTGTGTATATGTAATGTACGAAAGATCTCCATTACCAGCAATGATAACCGACATACTGGATAGCGGGTGCAGATACGGATTTACTGTTATTACAAAGAAACCGAGAAAGGTATAAATCAAGGTGATACACACCGGGAGAACATATCCTTTTTGTGATGCAGCTATGGCTAGAATCGGTAACATCGAAAAGGCAGTAATAATGCCGATTTCCAAACACTTTTCCAACAAAAACAAAACGCTGCCCCAATCAAACACAACATATCCTGGAAGTACGCTGAACAGAACGGACGCAATGGCCGTAATCAGCATGAAACAAACAGAATAAATCATCACTACAAAAAATTTACTAAAAAAATATTCCATTTTGTTGACAGGCACAATCCAAAGTTGTTTAAGCATATCGTTCTGGTTTTCTGTGTGCATCAGTATGGTGCAAAGCATCCCCAAAACAAATGGCAAAATGATAAAAGGTGTATATCCGAATGCAGACCATTTATAAAACAATACCGGGTCAACGCCTGTCTTTCCAAAATACTTAAAATACAGCAGGGCGAAAAACGGCATAACAAGAGCCATCAATAACATAAACCAGATCAGTTTCTTACGATGGAGTTTCAAAAATTCAATCTGAATCAGTTTAAGCAATGCCCTCACCCCCTGTGATTTTCTTGAAATAATCCTCCAGAGTGTCATTGCAGAGCTGAGAACTGATAACAGCAATATTCTGCATCATAAGAGCCTTGTTGACGGCTCCCATATCCAGAGAGGTATCATAAAGCCGAAGCGTCTGATCGTCCTGTACAGAATAATCTTTTAGCTGGAACTGGCGTTCCAAGATCAAGGATGCTTTGAAAACATCGGAAACCTGTAACAGAATATACTTGCTGTTCTTCTTTTCCAATTCCTTCATGCTGCTTTCTTCTAAAAGAGCGCCGTGGTCGACAATGCCTATGTCGTCAACCAACATTGCAATTTCAGAAAGAATGTGGCTGGAAATCAAGACCGTTTTTCCTTGTTCCACACTTAAATCTTTGATGAATTTTCGCATCTCGGCAATACCGATGGGGTCAAGCCCGTTGGTCGGCTCGTCCAAAATCAAAAGCTCCGGGTCATGCAAGATGGCATTGGCAATGCCAAGCCTCTGCTTCATTCCAAGAGAATACTTACTGAACAGCTTTTTGTCCTTATATGGCAGCCCAACCACTTCCAATGCATTTTTCACAGCATTAGGTTCGGCAGTCCCACGTAGCTTTGAAAAAATCTCCAGATTTTCTGTCCCTGTCAGGTTCGGATAAAATCCTGGTGTTTCAATGATTGCGCCAATACGCGGAAACACTTTCTTTTCCCGCCCTTTCACGTTCTGTCCGAACACATCTATCTCGCCGGAAGTAACGGAAGTCAGACCCAGGATCATTTTCATGATGGTGGTCTTTCCGGCTCCGTTGCGCCCCAACAGACCGTAAACACTACCTTTTTTCACATGAAGATTGACTGCGTTGACCGCCGTTTGATCTCCATAAATCTTTGTCAGTTGCCTTGTTTCAATCACATAATCGCTCATATAGGTTTCCTCGCTTTCTTAACAATTAGAGTTTGCCAATATATTTATCATTTTAGTTTCACCTTGTAGTCTATTATAAAACTGGAACCTTGCCATAACCTTGCCGAAATCTTGTTCTAACCTTGTTTTTGATAGCCGAAAAGCCCTGTGCTGTCACAGGGCTTTCGGCAATACAATCGTGAATGTACTTCCAGAGCCGGAAGTGCTGGACGCAATGATCGTCCCTTTGTGTGCGTTGACAAGTTCTTTCGCAATAGCCAGCCCAAGCCCGTTTCCTTTTGCCGAGCGGGAGTGATCGCATTGATACATACGCTCAAAGATATGGGGTAGGTCGTTAGCCGCTATTCCTTTTCCGTTATCTATTACCGTAATCTTTGCTTGTTGTACATCCTCGATGATATGTAACGCCATATATTTGGCTTCGCTGTGAACTATAATATTTTCCAACAGGTTATTGAGAATTCGGGTATAGGCGTTTGGGTCAACCCGAACGGAACACTCTGTTTCGGGTATTTCAATATCGTAATCCAAACCAGCACTTTCTAAAATTGGAACCCATTCTGCCATAATGCTGCGTGATAATTCATTGAGATCGAAAAGTTCAAAATGGAAAACCTGTTCTCTGGCGTCCAGCTTTACCCATTCAAACAGGGCGGTTACGAAATCTTTCAGTCTGTGCGCTTTATCAGAAGCCACATGAATGTATTCATCTTTTTCCTCTCCCGTTACCAGACCATTTTCGATTGCCTCCAAATAGCCTACAAGCGATACCAGAGGTGTCTTTACATCATGGGAAAGGCCCGTCATCAGGCGTTTGTATGCCTTCTCTGCTTGTCTTTGCTGAATAAGACGGGATTGACTATTTACTCCAATTTCGTTGATGTCATAACAAATCTGTCTTGTCATGTCATTTTTATGCGCCAAAATACGACGGTTAAGATTACCACCTTTCAAATCTTCCAAAGCGTCTTTGATAAGAGAAATCTGTTCCCGAACATGGCGCAGTTTCAAAGCTAGGTATAGAACAAGCAGCAACGCAAGGACAAGCACCAAAAGAAGAAAACTATTTATATCCATGTTCATGCCTCCTTGTTGAAGCGATACCCTACACCTCGAACAGTTTGGATATAGAAGGGGTGTTCCGGGTCTGGCTCAATCTTTTTTCGCAATTTACTGATAAAAGACATGATATTGCTATCATCAAAGGCATAATCTTCTTCCCAAACTTGTGTGTATATTTGCTTTTTTGTAAATACTATGCCTTTGTTTTTAGCCAAGAAGAAAAGGAGGTTAAACTCTTTAGCTGTAAGTTCAATCATAGTTTCATTTACGGAAACAATATGATTTGCTCGATCAATAATCATACCTTTCAACGTCATGCATTCTATCTCTGCTCCATTTACAGGATTTAGAGTAGTATAACGACGAATGAGAGAATTGACACGGGCCATTAGCTCGTTAATACTGAACGGTTTTGTCAAATAGTCATCTGCACCAAGCCGCAACCCGGTAACTTTATCTTCCTCGTCACTTTTAGCTGTGAGCATCAACACCGGGGCGTTACTGGTTTCCCGGATTTTCTGCAGTACCTGGAACCCGTCCAAATCCGGCATCATTACATCGAGAATTACAAGTACAAGGCTGTTCCTATTTTCGTCAGCCAGTCGCAGTCCCTCCATACCTCCATAAGCAACGATGGCAGACAAGGCTTCCTGCTCCACACATTTTTTCATTAGAGTGCAAAGTTCTTTATCATCATCTATTATCAAAACGCTATTCATGGTTTAACTCCTTTCCATCTTTTGTTCTTCCGTCATTCGGTTTTCCTCGCACAACTTCTGTACTCGTCTTTCATTATGACTTTCTCTTAATTGGAATAAGTAGATCAAGTTGTATGAACTCAGATATTTCACCTGTATAATATGAAAATGCATTAATATGTTCTTCCAAAGAACCTCCCATACCATGCGGTTCACGCCAATCTACTTCGTATTCCTAACTATTGTTAATCTGCTCAAAAAAAGGTCCCCACTCTTGAAAATCTCCTATCTTAATACAATGGGCGGCATATAAACCTCCAGCAAATTCTTTTTTCTTCAATTTCTCTGGGATTTCTATATTTTCTGGAATAGTTGCCCAAAATTCATATCCATAAGAATCTTGCCCCTCCTGTGGTGAAGGGTTGTTAAAACCATATACACGTAAATCTGGTTTTTCAACTGGCAAATTAACTTTTTTAATAAATTCTGCTAACTCTCTCCCTGCAACCTCTTCTGGGTTGTCACCAATGTAATGGCTTGCTACAACTGTAGATGGTGGAAGATATACAATCCTAATATCCATCTTACTTTCAAGTATTCCATTCGCATTATTCAATTCTGTCATTGAATGCTCCTCCTTTAAATTAAGTTTTGGAAGGATAAGAGCATTAGCAATCTCATTTAATTCTTGTTCTTCAAGTATATCTAAGTGCACTTTATTTTGTATACTATGATCCAGACGCATTATAAAGGTATTTAATATATTTCGAATTGTACTAAGAGCATTTATTTCTCCGTTAATTTCTGATATATTTTCTTGTAAAATCTTTAATGACTCAAATTGTTCTTGGTCATCAAGAATGATTGCTATTTGTCTCAATGGAATGCGTAACTTACGTAATATAACAATCTGTTGTAATCTTCTAATAGCGATTTTATCATATACTCTATATGCATAATCTTCTTTTCGACTACTTACTAATAACCCGACTTTCTCATAATATCGTAGCATTCTAGTAGATACATGAAATGCCTTAGATACTTCACTTACTGTCATGATTTCCAATATCTCCTCTCCTTTCTTCACTAATTGTAAAGGACGACATTGTGTCGTAGTCAACCTTATTATTGATAAATTTACCTATATTCATTACCTTTCCTGTTTTTCTCTAAATGAGGCCTCCCTCTGGAAATAAAAAATGCCCATATCTGAAAGGTAACCTTCTATTTCTATTTAAACACTATTTCTCACATCTTTGCAATAGTTCTTCATATATTGCCTGAGTACTTTTTTTATTCTCCCCACTGATGACAACCTTTTTCTCTTTTACAGTAAGAACTACACATTCATCACATCTGGTATATGTATAGCGTGTGTACTTTCCAAATTTACTGTTTTTAAAACTTCCCATCTGTAATCTCGGTCCTCCAAATCCATTTGTGCGTGAACCACCTTCTATATCCTTACTATATTCTATACTTTCCACATCGCTATAAGCAATCTCCTTGTCACTCCAATAACTTGCTTTAATTGTGAAAGAATTTTCTCCATACGCTATCACTATATTTCCTGTAGAAAAAACTATCCCAACAATCAAACAGATTACTATAGTAAACACAATAGACACCTTCAACCAAATACTTGTCTCTTTTCTCTTATCTCCCACTTCTACATTTGTAGCATAGCACTTTGTATTTGAAAAATACAAGATAGCTCCAACGTCTACAAAAATTGCAAGTATAAAGAACATAATAATCCATATCGGTATGTTATCACCAAGTACCTGTATTACCACCGCGATTGCAACCACTATTATTGTGATAAAAGACAATCCAATCCCCATTACACGACATAATTTCTTTTCATCATATTTTGCTTTTTCCTCTGCGCTAGAAGTATTATAACCTGCAATTAAAAATCCTCCTCGACCAGACAATAATACTCCTGACATAATTACACATATCGCCACTACAATCCATATAATTACCATGTTACTACCTCCTTATTTTGCTCACCTAACATTGGAATTCCACGCAGTCTCTAAAGCCAAATGTAATTCCTATGGTCGCATCTCTCCCGTTCAACTATTTCAGCCACAACCCTTCTAACATTAAATCTTCATTAAAGTAAAACGTGAATGTAACATTAGCATGATCATAAGAAACATTCATCTGCACTTCTGCCCAATGCTTTCCATTTTGATTAATCTCTTCAATATAGACATTTCCTTTAGTTTGAACTTCCCCCCAATCGGAACCAAAATAGCTTTTTGCCTCATCCAATTCTTCTTTGTTCATTAAATCTTTTACTGCACCCGTACTGCATTCTTGTAATGCAAGATAATCTTCTGCATTAAATAGGTCGAGTACTTTTTCAGCTTGTGCCTGAACTTCCTTTTTTTGAAATCTCTTACTGTCTCCTATCGCATATGACTTTGGCAATATCCAGTAGACTGCTGCTCCCACAATCACAACGATTGCAATTATAATCATCAGTCTCTTAATCAACTTCTCTTTTTTATATCTTTTCTTTTCCTCTCCCGAGAAACTACTATTAAACTCTTCCGCAATTTCAGCTGGTGCTCCCATCCTTTGCATAACAGCCTCTGACGTTTCACCATTCTCAATCTCAGCCATGAATTCTGAAGTTATTTGTTTTTCTATTTCTTTTCTTTTAGCTTTGGAACATGTTAGTTTCTTCATAATTTGACGTATATATTTCTTATTCATCAATTCCCCTCCATAATCATATCGACGCTATCGCTGATTCCATCCCATAGCCTTACAATCTCTTGCAATGCACTGCGTCCTTCATCAGTAATTATATAATATTTTCTTGGCACCTTTTTCCCGACTGCTTCGCTCCATTTACTTTCCACCATTTTGTCATCTTCCAGTCGATATAAAATTGGATAAAGTGTTCCTTCTTTTAACGCAAATCTCCCATTACTTTTTTCTTTCAATTCGCTAATAATCTGGTATCCGTATTTTTCTTCCGTTTCTAATAGTTTTAAAACTAACATATCCAAAACGCCTTTTTTCATTTGACTTTCATATTTATCATTCAGTTTCCTCACCTCGCCATATACTTAGTATTGCTAAGTGTATTGTAACACCAAGATATGTAAATATCAACCATAAATAATATAATTATCCCTGATATCATCTCAAAACGAAAAAAAGGCCTTACCAACACGCAATCCAACCAAGATTATGTTCATTCATAAAATTATATAAAGGTTCACCAAATCCCTCTCTACTTCCAATCAGATATCTCTGTTAAATGAAGAGGTAAAAAGGCTTCCGAAAAACTCTCGGAAGCCTTGATTTATGTATTCTTATTTTATGTTTTCTTATTTTAATTATTTAACTTTAATCACTGTATGTGTAAAACAAATAGAGTACCGCCAGTAGAACTCACTGGGGGTACTCTATTCACACACTACACTATATTGTTATTACACAAAACCAACTCAAGAAGGTTACTTTTTCACTGTTACTGTCACCTTCTTAGTCACACCGTTTGCTTTCACAGTAATAACTGCTGTACCTTTCTTTTTCGCTTTTATTTTACCGTTCTTTGTAACCGTTGCTACTTTTGTATTGCTTGATGAATAGGTTACTGTCTTATTCTTCCCGTATACTTTCGGTACGATCGTAAATGTTTTACCAACACTAATAGTAGTCTTTGAAGCGTTCAGTTTCAATTTAGACACTGTAATCTTACAACTCGCAACAATCTTAGAACCGTCGGCTGTTGTAGCTGTAATCTTTGTAGTGCCTACAGACTTTGCTTTCACCTTACCACTCTTAGTCACTGTAGCAACCTTTGTATTACTACTCTTCCATACTAAATTCTTGTTTGTAGCATTAGATGGTTTGACAGTAGCTGTTAACTGAATAGTTTCTTTTGGTAGTAAAGTAGATGATGACTTAGAAAGTTTCACACTTGTAACTTTTACATTCTTCACTTTTATTGTAGCTGTTGCTTTTACCTTGCTTCCATCTGTAGAAGTTGCTGTAATTGTTGCTGTTCCTTTTCCAACGGCTGTAACTTTACCGGTGCTAGATACTTTTGCAACAGATGTGTTACTACTAACCCATTTAATACTCTTGTTTGTAGCGTTTGATGGGGCTACTGTAGCCTTTAATTGAAACTTATTACCTACACTCAAAGTTTTACTTGTGCTATTCAATGTGACTGAAGATACTTTAATTACCTCTGGTACAGTTGGCTCCTCTGGAGCACTCGGAGTACTTGGAGTCACAGGAGTACTTGGCTTCTCTTCCGGCACACTAGTAGCAGCGTACTCAACAGAGTACTCTGTACGGTTTACTGTAAGACTATTGCTATTGTGAAATAAATCCACTGTCTGTAAGGCATCTAGTCTAATAGTTGTAGTACCATTCGTTGTCTCTTCAATAGCCAATACAATAGTACCTAACTCTATCTTGTTATTCTCAATTAAGTCTTCACTACCAACAAGAATAACTCGTAAGACGCCAGTCTTAGCATCATAAGTGTATCTAAATTCTGCAGACACACCAGCATGCGCCATCGTAACACCTTTAACTACGCTCGAATCTAATTGTATACGCAAATCCAATGAAGTAATACTATTCGTGTATTCTTCATTGAACTCTAAACATAGTTTCGCTTGTTTATCAGCAATCTGCTCCACCAACAAAGAAGTGTCTTCTTGCTGTGAATCGGCAATTCCCACTAAAGTCTCCGCTGCGGTTTCATTTGCAAATACAAACTGATTTGTTGCTATTGTCCCAGCCGTAACAGCCATTATGCTTGACAGTATTACCGCTGCGACCGTCTTTCTATTAAACATATCTAACTGTCTCCTTAATTGTCTAATGTGATATCCTGTAAAACTTCTGGAACTTTTACACTTAATGTATCACTTACAAATCTTTGTCCTGTTAATTGAATTGCATCGTCTACACGGTATAACTCTGCTTTCACATTCTTTGGTAACTCTGGTAAATTACCTTCTTCGTCTGGTTCTATTACATACAACCAAGTTCCACTACTCACATTACCAAGCTCTGCATCTTCTGGGTCTTGTGCAAAGATATACTGGTCACCCGCAATTACTTGATCTGTGTCAGCATCCACTAGTAATACGACATTAAACGCTGGATGCCCAGAATACTCACCAGTGAATACTACAGAACCAGCAGGAATTGTAGTACCATTTGCTTCGTCAACAGTGAACTCTTTTGCTAATTTGCCAATACCACTTTCAATCAATTCCACATTATCATCTGGCTCACCAATAACATCTAATTCACTAATACTTACTGTAGACTGTCCTGTTGCAATCAATTTCACATAAGACGCTTCCTGTAAATCAATACGTGCACCAAATGCAGATTCGGAATTTGTAAAGTACACAGTTTCTTGAGTTGTATCGCCATCAAATACACCTGTCTTTACAGAAGTCCAGCTTTCTCCGTCTAAACTCACTTGAATTTCATAATTCTGTATTGCATTGTCTCCGCCTTTTGTATACTTGATACCAGTAATATTAGCTACTTCACCAAGGTTCAGTACAATCTCAGCATTACCGCTAGTTACAGAACCAACATACACATCGTTGTAATCATTATTGATTGCTTGTGTAATCGCTTGAATTGGATGTACTCCACAAACATCATCTTGCTCATGTTCATCCTGTTCAGAAACCATATTAGTAGAGATGCTAAATGCATCTTTACTGATGCTTCCATCATGTTTGATTTTAATGGAATCTAGTACACACTCTTTCGTAGGATTCAAAAACTTGTCGTATGCAACAACAGAGTAAGTTGCTACTTTATTATTGAATGTTACTGTATCTACAAATTCAGTCTGAGAACCTTCAACAAATCCAATTACTTTACCATTACGTAGAATCTCATAACCTAACAAGCTATTTTCTTCCATTCCAGTAACGCCAAAGTTTAATGTTACTTGGTTTGAATTCTGCTCATTAGAAAGAGTTGCCGTAACCTCTGCAGCACTTGTTGTATCTGCAATGGTATCTGCTTGAGCAACGTTCTCGATTCGATAAAGTCTTGCTTCGTCATTCACATATTGAATTTTTCTAGTTTCTTTTTCAAACTGACTTGCATACTCAATGGTTGTTTCGTCTGGAACCATACCCCAAGCAATGAAGAAGTCTAACAAATCTTTTTCTGTAGCTGCACAAGCTAATCGCATAAAAGCATTGTCCTTATTTGCGCCACTCAATGTAAATACTTTACCATCTGCAAATGCAGGGGCTAATGAAGTATTTCTTGCATATGCATCTATACGAGCCATGATTAGATTTTCTAACTGCTCCTCATAGCTATCGTATACTTTATAGTTGTAACCATTATCATAAGCTAAATGTAACTGCCAGTATAATCCTAGATTAGTAAATACATTATCACTAGAACCAACGGTACCAGAAGTTACTTTGTCATATACATCTTGATAGTTAAAGCGAACTGCGTCATTTGATTCTGTTGCTTGTGCTAACACAGAGAAATAATTGTTTGTTACTTCTGTAACTTCATACTCATTTTGATCGATAATATGACCAACCTCATGGGCAATACCCCAACCAAAGAATTGTCCTGCTTCGTATTTACCATCTGTAGTAGTTATTGGTTCGCCACTCATTAAGCCAGGAATGCTATCCCATTCAATACCAATATGAAGTCCGCCTGCATACATAAATGCACCTGCAAACATTCTCTGATAACGAATATTTTGTCTTGTTGTTGGCATCTTATTTGCTGTACCATATAATTTTACAAATTCATTGTAAGCATCTGTATCTGTTGGATACTCTACCAATCCCTTGTGCTGATAGAATAGTTCCATCATCTGATCCATTGCTGCTAATGAATCATACACTGTTTCAACTTGAGCATCTAAAGCATTACCTGCCTTACTAATGATACCGTTTAGTACCTGCTCTGCAGAGACAGAATACATCATCTTATCAAGAACAATATCCGTCACATTGTAGATACAGTTCTTATTATCATAATCATAATCACAATTTGTATCTGGATTGTTCTTATGATTTTGGTTATGCATATCCTCAAGTCCTGCCACAAAATCAGTCAATGATGTTACATAAGAACGAATTGCTTCTTTCTTTTTATCTTCTGATTCAATACGAGATAGATCAAGTACTGGATAATCTGTACCACCATTCACTCGGATACTAATTTCTGAAGAAGTGTTATTATCCGTGTACTCTACATATAAAGCTCCGCCATGCTCTACTGCCATGGAACTAATTTTAGGAATTAGTACTTCATTTCTACCAACCTTAAGGTCAGATACAACTTCCTTATACCATGTACCATATTCTGCATGATACTGAGTTGCCACCAACTTAACACTTGTACTGGCACCAACATTAGCACCTTCTTTTCCAACATAGATAATCAATTCTTCCCCTTGATGGGCTGTAATGCCTAATGGTTGCAATGCAGATAATCCACTTTGGAAACCTAAATGAGTATCATTCTTTTTAGAAATTGTAGTATCTACTGTGTAAGCAGCTCTTAACGCTTGCTCACTTAATAGGGATTTTGCATTCTCTAATTCAATTGTTAAAATATCTTTCTTATAATGATATTCGCCACTTACTTCATCCACCACATTAAGACGTTCTTCTAACTCAGTAATATGATCTATTGTTACCCAGTCATGTAAACTAACGTGAGTATCATCTTCAAAGAGACTATAAATATCTCCCTCTAATGGATCGTATTCATAGAATTTAATTTCAGCAATTGAAATCATGCCATCACCATAGGCAAGATAGTTAGCAAAACTGATTTGTACTTTATTCGTTGTAATTGGCTCATTCAATACGAATTCGTAATATCTTTTTCCTTCAGAATCTCTTTTTACGCTATGCATCCAAGGAAGTGTATGGGCTTTGCCATTTTCATCCCAGTACTGTAGTTTGCTGTAAAAGTAATCGTATGTCTGTTCCGTACTCTCCACTAAAATAATACGATCCATTGTGTAGTAATCATCAAGTGTTACAATCGGTCCATTCTGGCTACCACTGTACCCACCAGAATTCCAGTGATTTAGAACCCAATCAGTAGCATAATCATTATCTACAACTGCAAATTCACTGTCAGTTGTTCCAGAAGGATACTGAACGGATTTAATATGTGCTGTCTTACCGTCCTCCTCTGGTACGTTAATTAACTTAAAGTTACTAGTCTTAGCATGTTCTAATGCTGTTGTTGTACCAATCGAATCAGCGGATCTCTTACTAACACCAATCTCGTTTACACCTTGAAGATAGACATCATAAGAAGTGTTAATCTTTAATCCAGTTAACTGATAAGAGTTTTTAGTGATTCCAGTTATCTCCGTGTAATCCTTTGATGAACCACTCTCTCGATAATAAAGATTATAACTATCCGTATCATCCATGGATTTCCACGAAATATTTAACAGCTTATAGTCACCTTCGATTTTTATATTTTCTGGAGCGTCTGGAATACCAGTAGCTTTAGGGATTACTATGACACTATCACTGTATGCACCTTTCCAATTACCATTGATGGCACGAACTCGTATAACGAATTCTGTACCATTCTTAATCTTACTACCATTGAATTGTTTTACAGTAATTCTGTTTGTACCAGCTTTAAGAACTTCTGTAGTTCCATCTGCTGAAACCTCAACCTCGTATCCTGTGATATTACTCTCTTTTGTCCAGCTAATGGTGAACTCTTTGTTCCCTCCAACATGAGAAGTAATCGTTGGTTTGCTCATCTCTGGTTCTGGAATTTTACTTTCCATATCGTTTAAGAATTCTACCTTAGCAATTTCCACAAGATTTCTGCTATTTGTAGCTGTTACTGTGATGGAAACTTTCTTAATTGCAATCTGCTGATTCAAATTAATTGTAATAGAACCATCTTCGGCAATTGTTGCTATTGCTTGAATTGCAGATGAACTATTTCTCGTGGTACGAGCAGCGTTTCCAATGATTGCTTGGTATTTTTGACCACTCTCGTCAAATACAGTGATAATACCTTCTGTAATTGCATTATCTTTCTCTGTAGGTGCTGCAATAGTGATTGCTTCTGTCAATGCACCTTGTGAATCCACATCGAATGAAAGCTTAACTGGGTTATCTTCGCTAATCTCTTTATCATTCTCTGGTGCTAGCTGAACTGGAGCCTCACCCGTAAAAATATCACTAACCTTACCAATGACAGATGCCGTTGTTTCAATATTAGCGATACTATCCGGAGACAACACAACAGATTGCGTACTCTCAATACTCTCCTGTCCCTTATTATAAGAAATGTAACTTGCGTCTAAGATATCTACTAATCCATCTTTATTTAAGTCATACACAGAATCTGTAGAACCCTCAGTGATTGCATCAAGAATAGCAGTCATATCCTCTTCTGTTACTTTATGATCACCTGTTACATCACCGTAACTAATAACACCAGGTCTTGCTGAGCCCTTTGTGTATAAGCCATCAAGCTCATGGCTATTCTTTAAATATAGTTTTGAAATGCTTTGTGCTTCAATAGTTACTTTCTGTGTAAAAGTTTCATAACCAGTACCAGTAACGGTTAATGTGTATTCACCTGCATTACAGTCTTTCGCTGTACCAATTACTTTGTTACTGGAAGCATCATACAGAAATTCCAACTCATAACTTGTACCATCGGCACTCGCTAATACTCCTGTAATGTCTGTTACATTCGTGTAGTTAACTGGTAACAGTAATTCCAGTTCTACTTCTAATGAGCCTAATTTTAGGTTTGTTGCATTGGTATTGGTGCTATTTGAAACCAATGTCCTTCCTTGGTTTACGTTTAACCAACTCGCTGCATATGTATTTGGAAGACCTGTTGTTTGTAACACAACAGAGCATGTCAATGCAGTAGCAATTACTCTCATCTTTATCATACGTTTTACTCCTTATCTATTCTGGCAATGTCTAAATCCACTACCTGTTTATATAGAAACCTTTAGTTATTACAAACATGTAAACCAAAAGTGCTCTATCTAATTTGTTCTATTGCTTTTAGTAGGCTATCTTTAACCATGAATATAATTATTCTAACAATAATTGTTATTATTATTAGAATTAGAATAATAAATAAGAAGGAGCCCAAGTCGAATTGGCGTAAACTCCTTCTTATAGTTAATAATCTGAAAAAGTTTAGTGATGCATTAAATACTATCCAAACAACTTGTCGCACCTAATTCCCTCAAACGCCCAAATGGCAATACTCTTTTGATAATAAAAGTAACTGAACCAAAAGGAACTGCCACCTAAATCACCAACAAAAGAAACTAAGTGTATACTCCTGTATTAATTCTATAAGTAATCACATATAAATGTCAACATAAAATAGATACTATTGATAACATAATTATGTGCAGCTTTGTTACTCATCATCTTGCTTAATATAATCCTTAAGTCGATATGACTTATCTGCTATATTAAAAACATGAGCATGATGTAATATTCGATCAAGTATTGCATTTGCGATTACTGGATCAAAAAACACATCAATAAAGAGCCGAGAAATCCAGTGTTTTTCTGGTTCTCGGCTCTTTATTTACTTGTCAAACTCGGCTAAATGTCCTCTTGGCTTAAACTATTTTGTTTAAGTTCCATCAATTTTATACCGTATTTTTATTTCAATAACTCAATTTATTTTGGCTTAGTGATTTTCTGTAAATAGGAGCATTTGCATCATGTGGTGCAAGAATCTGAAAATCAGTATACTAGCGAATTACAATATACCGGTAAGTAGATTTTCCTCAATAAAAAATGCTATTCCCTCTTCATCATTTGAACCAATTACAATATCCGCTCTATTTTTCACTTCATCGATTGCATTTCCCATTGCAACACCTAATCCACAAAGTTCCAACATACCTATGTCCGCAAAATCGTCACCAAATGCAATGATAGATTCTGTACCAAACCCATATACTTCGGTAATCCTCGTAATCGCATTTTCTTTCGTCACATTCTTTTTGGTAAATTTATACCAATACCCATCAGAAAAACGAATACAATCGCATTGCTCTAACCTTTCAACCAATATATTAGCTTTTTCTTCGTCAAAAATCTCGACACACATTTTCAATGCACATTCTGAAAAATCAGTAAAATCCGTATAAATACTATCTCCCCAACTTTGGTCAAGTTTCTTGGGTTCTATTTTATAATTCCAATAATGTTCATTTGTTGTATCAATGGTTATTTCACAATCTTCTCCACAGACAGTTATTGCCATAGTAATCATATTTCTCGTTTCAAATTCAGAAAACTCTGCTTTATAAATGTAATCTATTCCATCTTTCACGAGTGCACCTCCACTCGATATCAGAATGTCAGGCATAAGTTCATTCAAAAATGTCATAGAATTCTGTTCACTTCTGGATGTTGAGACACCGATCAATATTCCTTTTTCTCTACACTGATTTAAAACTGAAAGAGTCTTTTCAGATATGGATTTATCACTCCGTAATAGAGTTCCGTCTAAATCAAATAATAGTAATTTGCATGTCTGATTCATGCTAACCAGTTCCTCCTAGTATAAGATATTCCAGTACTCCACCCACAAATAGAGCCAAAGTAGAGCCGATACGAACTTTTTCTGCTGTTACTTCACCAATGATACGGATTGCAAGACTTGGGCATGGGAATGTTTTTCGTACTACTGTATGTGGCTATTCTTGATATTCTCCAACAGTAAATATACACTGCGCTAAAAACTTATTCCTTTTTTAATGAATATAGGTATGCATAAATACTATCTTCCGCCCCGTTTTCTAATCTTTTCATACATCTGATAGCAGGCCATAGCATTGCTCCATTTGCGGTTTCAACAGCAATATATATTTCTCCTTTAGGGTCATTATCATTAGTTATCCACTTTCCACCGTGTATTTTTATAATTGTCTGTCCTATATATGATCCTAAACCAAATAGAATCTGCCCTCTGTTTTTTGAAAGTATTCCATTTGGAGAATTTTACTCATCAAAAAATCTGTCGAGTTCTCTCATGCTTTCCAAACTATAATCAACTTTATATCCTGATGAATTTAATGCCCTTACAACCCACTCTGCTGCTGAAAAAATGTCTTCCTCCAACGTGTTGATATTTTTCTTCTTGAAAAGTCTATCTATCAAGCTCATCTGATTATTCCTCTCAAATTTGGATTTTTTTCTCTAATTATACCATTTCTATTCCCAATTATCCACCATAATTTAAGGACACGGCCAATGCCATGCCCCTGCTACTCAAATCCAGTATTCATCAAAAAAATAGAGCCATTTTAGAGCCAAACGGCATAAAGACACCTCGGAATTGCCCATTTTATAAGCTTTTCCAGGGTTCTGTCTATTATTCAAACTCAATTTTTCCCACAGAAAACTTAACACTTTTACGTTAAGTTTAGTGGGATTTGAGCTATATTATTACATCTTTTATATTACTTATATTGGCTTACTGATTGGCTGTTGCCAAATTGTTGATAACAGACTCTTCCGTTAAATTATCCATTGCTGATGTAGCCTCATCAAGTATGGTAATTCCTTTTTCTTCAAACCACAATCTTGCCAGTGCTAATCTTTGCTTCTCTCCTCCAGATAAAGTTGTGCCTCGCTCTCCTATTTCAGCATCTAAACCTTTATCTGTATTTTGGATTAGAGCTGATAATTGAACTTTGTGTAATGCTTCTATGAGTTTGTCATCTGATATTTCTCTTTCATATATAAGATTCTCTCTAATTGTTCCATCAAATACTGGCGAATCTTGCGACAAATAACTCATTTGACGATATACGCTGTTCAAACAAATTTCCTTTATTTCAATCCCATCGATTTGAATACTACCTCTCGTATATTTAAGCAACCTAGACAGCAATTTCACATGTGTTTATTTTCCTGAACCGCTCTCACCAACGAAGGCAACCTTTTCACCTTTCTTTATAGACAGACTAAGATTGTCAAATATCTTCCTTCATATTCAAAGGAAAGATTCCTTACCGTAATATCCCCTTGTATATTTGATATCCTTTTGCCTGTTTCCAATTGCTTATCATCTTCCATTTCCAAAAATTCTTCGAATCTTCGGTAAGATGCTTCATCTAATCTATACTGCACATAAAGGACATTGAAAATAGCAATTGGTGTATACGCATTTTCAATCAGAGAAATCAATGCCACCATAGAACCTATAGATATTGATCTTGTCTTCCAAACATATACCAAAATACCAATGTCTAATATTGCTACCAGCAGCGCAAAAATAGTAAAGAACGCTTCATGTATCATATCCATCTTTACCTTAGATATGACAATTTCCCTTTTTGCTCTGTTTGCTTTTATCATTTCATTGTTAAATTGGCGCTCCATACGGAATACTACCATCTCCATAAATCCTCTAACAAGGAAATGATTCAACTGTTCTTCGTTGTTCAGTATCTTCTCTTTTATTTGATATAAAGATTTTAATAGAATATTGGTTACTATGAAAATAACTACATAACCTATTAGTACTACATATGTAACAATTTTATTGATTTTCCAGATAAAATATATACTAAAGCATATAGTAGGTAACAACTGTCTAATGATACAAAACCAAAAATCATATAACACATTTTTTCCTGCTTCTGCACCATTTTCAATTCTCTGAACTAGCTTTCCTGTACCTATCTTCTGGTATTCCAAATAATCAATTGTGCTTATTTTACGAAGGGCCTAAAGTTTGAACTCAAGGAAAATACAAAATTCTATTTTCTTACATGGATATTCATCTACATAATTCAAACAATAATTCATAATCAGGATTAAACCATAACACATAATTCCACCAAGTACCATATTGCCACTTGTAAATCCATCAATGATATATTGGAAATAATCCGCTTTATAGTTGGCTAGAAATGCATTGATAATACCTATTGTAATATAAGCGAAAACCATTATTCTATTCTTCTTTACTACTTCTTTCATATAGCACATAACTGTACTCCTTTTCTAATCTTAATTTCATCATTAGGATCAGTACAGTTGTGACTGCTAGCATGTTTATTATAGCCTCAGCACAATCTGCTAACAGTTTAAATCAACTGTACTGAGTAATTATCTCGAATATTTTGCATTATAGCATTCATCCCCTTTCAAATCTTATGTGCAAGTAGCCTCATGTAAGCGGAATACAGTATTCTACTTTATCTTTATTTTTTTCTTGAATGATTTTACTATATTACATTCATAATAATTCTGATAATTCTGATACAAGTTTTAGAGCATCTTTAAATCCTTGCTGATAAGCTACTCGGCCATATTCTGCTCCCATATAGTTGTTTTCTGAGATAGCTTCGTCAATAGCTAATCTCTGATTTTCGTTTAAATTTAGATTATGTAATTTATCGAGTTTATTGTCGGCTTCTATGACTGCATTCTGGTAGGTAAGGTCTGTGATTAAAGATGATTCTAAAGCTGTTTTTATTCTTTCTTCGTAAAGTAGATTTAGTAGCTGATCGTCGTACATGCTATCCTCCTGGTTATTTAGTTTAGAAGATTTGAAGTCAGGAAATTTTAACTCATTCTGTGTGTTTCATATCAGTTTAAAACTTTAAAATTTCTGTATGAATAATTGATGTTTCAAGGTTCTGATATGGATACTTAAAGTTTTTATACTGGTTAATCCTTACTAAAATCATCATTTTGATATAGATTTCATAAAATGTATAGGTATCCACTTAACTACATCATTATACCTATCTTCATTATACAGTCTTAATGACGTCTAAAAACATATTGACGGCTCAATGACGGCATTTTAAATAAAGGCGTCATATTTAAGGCAAAAATGTCTTTGCCTTGAAAACATAGACAAAATATATAAACCATTAACAAATTCAAATAAAAATGATCCAAATATAATTAAAATGTACCATCAATTGCATCAACTATATGATTCATCAAAAAAATCCTACAACACTTTATTTTACTAGCTTGTAGGATTTCTGTTTATCATTCAAATTTAACAATAACTACTACATTTTGGATTCTTATTCTGTATATTACATAGATTCTTTTTGACTCTTAAAGAATCTTACTGGCAAAATGGCGACATTGCAATAATCTCCGTAAATATTACTCAAATTAATTGCGCAGTTGTTTACTGATATTCCATTGGTATGATTGGTCAAACTGGATAGGTCTGGTTTAACCTAAATCCTATCATTTGGTCAAGATATGGTTAGGATAACATGTATTAATCTTTTCAAAACAAGATAGAGTTATGCATCACAGTACAGCAAAATGAAAATATTTTTTTGTAATACATATTTTACACGTTTAGATACCCATTTCTTTTCTTGATTCCAAGTAAAATTGGATTCCTTGTTGGTTCTTTTGTCATATCATAACCTCCTAAAAGTTAAATAATGAGTAGCTAAGATTGCCACATTTCCATTAAAGATAGTATTCATAACTACCAATTTTAAAATTTATTTAAATTTATAACAATTGTTTAAATCGAGTTTTTCAAGGATTTCTTTATTCAAACTTGTTTTATAGATGCATTTGTTTTTTTATTTCTGTTTTCCGTGTATTATTTTATTTTATATGTAATAATAGCATTTTAGAATCATTATATAATCCCTGTCTTTCTCATAAAGTAAACAAATGTTTCACATCTAACACCATCATAATATACCAAATTTCTTCAATTTCATAATATTTTAATTTATAGTTGCATCCCCTATGTCTTTAAGCTCATCTTCCAAAACATAACACCATTCTTCCATGCTTTACCTTTATAGCATTACAGTTCTTTCACTATCTTCATGAACTCTTCATATGAATAGGCACCATTATAATCCGGATTCTTTGTTTCAAACACCATAAAATACCTAAACATTCTTCCAGCCATAGAAGCCCACTGTGCACCTGTTTCAGCTTTCATCTTTGATTCTGTATTTTCCAACTGGTCACCCTTTGTCTCAACCAACAAAACTTTTCCGCTTTCCAATCGTACCATCAAATCAGGGTATGCATTAACAGCACCATTGATGGCAAATCCTCTCTTTGAAATATTTCTGTGCCACCATCTGACATTACCTAAAGAAGATAATTCCATAACAACTTTTCTCTCATATTCATTATCAAACTTTTCTTCTTCACTATATAAAGACTTCGGAATGGAAGCAATTGTAGCTACTGGCGATATTTCTTTTGGTAATTTGTATGATGGCATACATATTATTTTGTCCTGCTCAATCCATTCATGAAAAATCCGTTTCGCGTACGTATCAAGTAAAGAATTAACCTTTTTATTAATTTTCTGCACATACATATATGGGGATTGTTCTAAATCTGTAAGTTGATCCTCTGTCATGATAGTGATTACTCTATCCACATATGTTTCAAGTTCCCGGTCATTAACCGCATTGTTTTTTGAAAGCTTAGAGATAATCATATCTTTGCAAAGTCTTAACTTTCTCTCAGAAGGCTGATCATCAAACCACTCTTTTATACTTTGGTTTTCAAAACCTTGTAATTTCCAAGCCTTTGGTAATGAATCCTTATCATCTATATCAATTTTTGCAATTTCTGCATCCATATTATCAAAATCAATTTCTACATCCTTGTCCAATAATGAAAAACCAGAATAAAGATTCTCTTTTGTCAACGTATTATATTCATGTTCTGTAAATAATGATCTGCCTGTTTCTATCATAAATTGTGGTAATTCAAGTTCCATAGCATCTGCTTCATATGATTGATTCATTTTATAATGTTTCATTTTATCAACCACCTCCACAGGTGCAGGAATGTAATTATCCTCCCTTTTCTCCATATCCTGCCAATACATTGTACTTTGTTCCTGAGCATGCTCTAGCATTGCAGATACCGGATTTTCTGACATTTCCGCTGTCTCAAAATCCTCAGATTCCATAATGCCTGAAATCTGTTCCTTTAAAGCAGGAAGGTCAATTGTATCTGTAACATCTTCCTGTTGTTCATTCACTATAACTTGCTCTATTTCTATCTGTAGAGATTTGCCACCTTCATCTTTTGCATCTTCTTTATAAGTTTCTTCAACATAGTCATCTATTCTATAATCCTTACCTGTAAAACCTGCCGCATTTAATCCAGCCACAACCTTATCTAAGGTGGCATAAAAAGCTGCAGATGACGTAATAACATATGAAAGATTTAACACCTCACTACCATTTTGTTTTGCATCAGGCAATCGTAGAATTCTTCCTAATATCTGCTCGACATCCACTGTTGAAGAACGATTTGCAACTGTGGCAAGTATGTATGCAAATGGGCAATCCCAACCTTCCTTCAATGCATTTACTGTAATGACATAACGTATCTGGCATTCCGGACTTTTAATATTAACATTTTTTAGTTCATCCCTATCTCCAGTTTTGATTGCAATCTGTTCTTCTGGAATTCCAATTTCAATCAATGTGCTTTTTATCTTATCATATGTTGTACTGTCATCATTATTTCTTGGTTGCGCCTGAAAAAGTACAATGGGGCGAATATATCTCTGACTATCCTTTTGATTCTTTAATGCTTCCAACTCCAACTTCTTTCTCAAAGAAATTGCGGATAAGAATACATCTTCCTGAGATTTTCTGTTATAAACAATAACTGGCAATTTGACCATGTTTTCTGCTTTTAATTGTCTTGCATCAACAAAAGAAATAATATTACTTCCACTCTTAGGAGTTGCCGTTAAATCCAATACAAATGATGGATTAAAGTTCTGCAACATTTCCTTACTCAAATTTGAAGTAGCGTGATGACTTTCATCCACAATCACAACCGGATTTAACATACGAATGACCTGTATTAATGCTGTTTCATCTGTATCATCTAACAATATTTCTGGATTTTCTTTAAATTTGGTGAATGCTGTTAGATTTCCATTCTCCTGATATGCTTTTCTTCCCTCTTTTTTACTTGTTCTAAAGGAATCATAGCTTAAAACAAAAATAGACAAATTTTCATTTACTGATACTGGATTAAAATTCTGACCATTTAACAACTGTTGCTTTGAATACACCTCAACCTTATTTCCAAAGTCTACATCTATCTTTTTACGGTAATCGTGATTTTTATCCATTAATGTATTATATGTCTGAGACAAAATAGCATCTGAAGGGACTAGCCAAACCACAGCTTTAGGATGAATATGTGGCATAGAATCAAAAATTGGTTTAATAGAATTAGCAGCTAAAAAAGTCTTACCACCACCAGTTGGTACCTTGAAACACACTTGGGGTACACCAGAAATTTCTGAATTGTACGGTGGCATACCATCCATTCCTACAGATAACCCCTTTTCCTCCCAAAGTGTTGTATATGCATTTTTAATATTCTGACAATCCACAAGTAAATTTAAAAATCTCTTCAAATCATTTATAACTTGTCTCTGATAATTTTTGAGTTCCATACGCTTGTCCTTCCATAATTATAATTTTTTTATATCTCTTGGTATTTTTTTAAATGTAATATTCCATTTCTGTAAATCACTATCTGATAACGTACATGAATCTGCATATATCACATATGATTGTTGTTTTACTGTAATGGTTGCCAAAAAATCATAGTCAAGAAGAGTAGTTTTCTCTCCATCATATACAAAATAGTACGCTGTGTCATTATTTGAACCAAGGTAAAATGGTTCATCATCTTTTCCATTCATTTCTGCCCCGTGCGTTTCCATATACCAGATATACTGTCTAATTTCATCTAATTCTATCTCTGGATTTATGGTTCCATCTACTAAAAATAATGGAGTACCCAATTCATAATATGAAAAATCTCCACCTGAACCTTCTACATAATTATTTTCTTCACCATATCCACAAATAAC
>NZ_CBDLAM010000028.1:23621-28803 GCF_965301125.1 Anaerosporobacter sp.
TAAACCTTTTAAATCGTTCAGAAGTTAAATTGTTTGCATAATCCATCATCTCTATAACAATGAACTTTCTATTAATTTTACCATTATTGGAATTCAGTACCGCATGACCTGTTGTTCCCGATCCCCCGAATGAATCTAAAACTATATCTCCTGGTTGTGATAATGCCTCAATAATATTCTGTATTAAATCTACAGGTTTAGGATAATCAAACATTTTTTCAACTTCTGGAAATATTTTTTTTAATTCTTGCGTTCCATTTACAGTAAAAAACGCTTTTTCTGCCCATATAGTCGGAATTTGTCCACCTACTGTTTCATTTGCACCAAAACATAATGTTGGCCCCCCCTGTTCATGACCTATAACTTCTAATTCACCTTTTTCTATTTTTTTAATCACACCACTAGGTAGATATTGAATGCTGAATAAATTTCGATTATTCTTATTCTTGTTTGGAGAAATCTTGATATACCCTTTTTCCCAATCTTTTTGTAAACGTTCTGGTATTTGTCTCCATACACATTCTTTTCCCTTTGTTGTAACAGGCCAAACAGCAACTGTACCTTCCGGTGCACAATCATAATCATATTGATAATCTGCTTTTTCTCCTATATAAATACCCTTATCTATTTTTTCCTGTAACGAAGCCCCTGTACCTGCTAATGTTCCATCTGTAACTTTTACAAATATAGGATATACCTGATTTGGTCTTTGGGTTTTGTCAAATGTACTTAGTGTTAGTCCCTCAAATGGTGTACGTGTGTTGCCTCCAATCCAACTAAGCGAATTTGGTGAAAAATCCAAAGGAACTATAAAAATAATATATTCATGTAAATAATTAAATCCCCCAGAAGGTTTTCCTCCTGATGTCTGAACAGTCGAAACCACAACTTGTTTTGTAGAAAAAATATCTCTGCATAATTCAACTAAATTATGCATCTCATGATATCCAATGCTAATAGCTAACGTTCCCATAGGATGTAATAATTTTTGCAGAAGCCTTAATCTTGGATACATCATGCAAAGCCATTTATCATGCCTTGATAAGTCCTCGCCCTCTTTACCAACAACTTCACCAAGCCATTTCTTTATCTTTGGGTCATTAACATTGTCATCATAAACCCAACCCTCATTTCCAGTATTATAAGGTGGATCAATATATATACACTTTATTTTTCCTTCATATTTTGGAAGAAGCGCCTTCAATGCTTCTAAGTTATCTCCATGAATAATCATATTCTCACTATAGTTATCTTCTTCATGCATTCCCTCCATATCAAAGCTATATTTTCGTTCTAAAACTCTATATGGTACATCATTATGATGATTTATCACTTTATCTTTTCCAATCCAATCTAATATAGGCATGTTATTACTCCTTATCTAATGAGTCGGTATTTTTTCAAAACTATACCAACTTCCATATATATTTTGAACAGTATAATAATACTCTGTAACAAGTCCTATAATCCGTACTCCTACAGCGCACTCTTCACCCATTCATCTGCTTACTAAAACTTAAACTTCCATGGTCTCCCACTTTATGAGCTGGAATGTCTGTATTTTTCTTCCAACTTCTAATCGTATCTTTCGTTACTCCTAAGTATTCTGCTGTACCTTCTATATTTTTATAAATTTTTGTTAATTTCCTGCATTATTTCTCCTCCGTTTTCTTGAAATAAGCATAGTTACCCAAATATAAATCATTATAATACACAACATCCTTTTTCTCAATCGAAAATTGATGCATTAAATATAATTTAGCGGTATTTATTGGTCTATTGTTTCATAACAAACGACCTACTTTATCTTCTTATATTGGGTGCCACTCACCGAGCAACCCTCATCATTCCTATCTCCTAAAATTCTCTCAAAATACTTGTTTCTCCATCTGCTCTAATTCTTTCATACATTCATTATAAATCTTATCAAACAGTTCATATTGCTCCCCGTGTTCCATTACGATACCGGAATTTATATCCTGTTACCATCTTCACGCTGTTGATAACTACACGGCATGAAGATGGTCTTTATCCGTATGAACTACAACCAGATCTTCATACTATCCTCCAGATACTTCCTCTATAAACCGCATGGCTATATCATACATAATCTCTGACGTACCTTCAGCCGGCATTAAAGATATTACAAAATGATATTCCTGTCTACCGCCAGTCTTACCAAACATCTGCTTGGTTGACTTCACCTGAACATAGGTAGATTCCGGCAGGCAGTTAATACCGCCTACAGCTTTTCTTTTATCTGTTCCATCAGATGATTTTCCACCTTCATCGTACTATCAAATACAAATCCGCACGCATTGGCAGTTTTCGTATCTGATTGTAATTATTGCAAAGGCCTAAAATCTGACGAATCAGATATCTTACACAATCCAAAAGCTTCATATTATCAACTTTGGAATCATACTCCGCCTGCTCCCGTTCCTCATCCGACAAACGGATGGTGAAATTCTTTCTTGGTTCTTATATCCTCGTCGTCCTATATACAATATCTCCTTCGTGCTTTTTTCTTTATCTGTTTCTAGCAGATTTCATTTATCTCCCCATACAATCCATTATTCCCTTCCAGCATTAAAGGATTCTATCTCCATTGATGAGTTTAAAGGTAATGAAGCTGTTAAATATCAATGCATTCTTGTAAATTCAAAGCAATGTTACATTATGGATATCCTTCCTGATCGCTCTCAGGCCCATTTGGCAACTTATTTTCGAAACATTACCTATCACCATTTAAGGAGATAAACCCAAATACACTTAAATTGGTATTACCAATGGTCCAATTGAGGGATTAAACAATAAAATCAAAGTATTCAAACGTATTTCATATGAGCCAAAAATTTTGAGCGATTACGTATAGGTATTTTACATTCTTATAACTAAATAAAGAACGACTGGCACGATGTTTATTTGCCATGTTCTAAAATATACAAACATGACCTAAGTATTAAAACAGCTCTACATCCAGTATTGATGCGAGTGCATCGCACCTCGCACCCCAACACTTGACATAGAGCCTAAAAAGAAAAGTCTCGGATACCGCTTATTTAGCGTTCTCCAAGACTTTTGGATGCTACTCAAACTCAATAGTAGCCGGTGGTTTCCCAGTACAATCATAAAACACCCTATTAACCCCCTTAACCTCATTAACAATCCTAGAAGTAACTTTACCAATCACTTCCCAAGGAAGTTCAGCACTCTCTGCTGTCATGAAGTCTGAAGTTGTTACGGCACGAAAACACTTGATTTTACTAGATTCTTTATATAAATCATTAGTCATTTTTTTAGTAGGTAGCCACAAACTTTTTTTGTATTATCAGTGGCTTTCATGTTACTATAATACACTATATCATTTATAAACCTCTTATACAAGGGTGGTTTACTACTAAAATCAAAACTATTGTTTAAAGAGTAATCTAATAAGTATTCCTCTTAATATACACTTTTTTGTCACTTTTAAAGCCTAATCTTCCCAATTTAGTCATAATCAATCGGTTGTTTATGTATTAATCTGATATTTTTATTGTAAATTTGGTGCGAAATACACTTAATAGATACTATAACCTAATGTTTTATGCAAATATACACTGATATATCTCCCCTAAATTGTACACCTTTATGTCCCCAAATTAGGCACATTTAGTGCACTAAATGTACATAGTTACTCAAAAAAACAGTAGGATAAACATATGATATCCTACTGTCTCTTTACTATTTAACTTTTAGTGTGACTTTTTTTACGTATTTACCCGATTTTATTGTTATTACTGCTTTTCCTGCCCTTTTAGCTTTAATCTTACCATTTTTGTTAATTGTAAGTACTTTTTTATTTGAAGAAGAATAAGTTATTGCTTTACCTGTCCCATATGCTTTACAACTCAAAGTATAAGTTTTTCCAACCTTCAGACTGCTAGATGGTTTTTTCACTATCTTGATATATGGTTTGCTTACTTGAAGTTTAGTTGAAATTTCATATTCTTTTGTATTTTGCTTAATATTAATAGTTATTACTACTGTACCACTTTTTTTAGCCTTAATAATACCATCTTTCGATACTATGGCAATTGCATCATTGCTAGATTTATAAGTAACTGTTGCTTCTTCTTCAAGGTTTTCTATCCGATTTTTTAAATCTACCTTTTTATTAGTATAGGTCTTTACTTTTTTAATGATAGTAGGCTCTTTAATATCGAGATTTTCTATAGGAGTATCTGATAATATAACTACATACTTAGAAGCATGACTAAAATTGAAATCTACAGTATTGTCTGTATTAATCTTTGAACTTTGTTCAAATTCTAATTGCTTTGTATCTTCATTTATATAATACAAGTTTGCGTATGTTGCGTTAGTCTCACCAACCCTTACATTAAGTACAGGACTACAGCCAAAATCACCATTATGTGATAAATCTAGCATGAATTTTTCGTTAAAGTTTTCATAACCATGACTATTAGAAACAATTTCTTCATCTATCTCGAAATCTTTTAATCGATGTACATAAAAATCAATGTCAGTCAAATTATCTGCAATATTCTTTCCATTAATACTCCATGTATAATTTATGAATTCTAACCTGATGCTTATGTCTTTCCCCTTTATTTCTTCAAGTACTGACTTAGGAAGAATTGATGTGCCATTCATCTTCACTGTAACTATCTCACCATTATCTGCACTTTTTATCTCATTAGTTACATCATTCCAAGAAGTTGTATCATTAGTCCATGAATCTTCATTAGACGAATAACTTCCATTGTATATCCATTTAGCATATAATGTGATATCTTTGTTAATTACTGTTCCATTTTCAAACAACCTAGTAAACTGTAAATCTTCATACCAACCATCAAACTTATTATTTGGTTTTACTGGTTGAGGTAATACAATAGCACTTCCCGATGCAACCGTTATTGGATTAATAATATTACCACCTTGCGTATCAAAAGCTACAAAACAACTCTCTATCTCTGGCTCAACATTATCCATGCTCTTTTTGATTACTGTTATACTTCCAGATTCAGTTACTCCATTTAATAACTCGATATATTCTTCATAATACTCGTCTGGTACTACAACTGATATACTATTTGTAAACAATGGTTTACCACATGTAATATTTTGAGGATTACTATCTATATATATTTTGCTCAAAGAATCCATATATAAG
>NZ_CBDLAM010000029.1:0-7262 GCF_965301125.1 Anaerosporobacter sp.
CATTTATTTATCCTCCCTATCGAATAATTTATTAGTTTTCTCTAGTACCTTACTTCATAATTTATTTGTAGTATCATAGATACTCTTACTTTCTTTGCTATAATTGTTTCTATCCTTATTATATTCTTCATACTTTATTCCCTCATTGTCATACTTGGAGTTAAACCATTGCTCATAGCTCACTTTCTCCTCTGATAAACTACCAGAGTCTTTTACAGGAATTAATACAACCAGAACAATCGCTGCAGCCGCAGCAACTCCAACTTTCATCGCATACGTAAACAATTGTATTTTACTGGAGCGATGATTACTAATAGCTGCCATATTCTCTTCTCTTTGAATCTGATCAAGGATCGACTGTTTCATATATTGTGGCGCATGAGTGATGCCTTCTTGTTCTATACTTTGGATCAAATTCTGTAACTCTTCATCTGAGAGATACTCTGGTTTATCATGTTGCATATTAGATTCGCTCCTTTCCATACATTTTCTTTAGCATCGCCCTTGCACGATAAACTTGTGTCTGAATTGTCTTAAGATTCTTCTGTTTCATAGCTGCAATCTCTTCTGGCTTTCTTTCTTGGCAAAAATACAAAGTTGCAATTTCATCATAAGGCGGTTTTAGCTGCTCACATTTGCGCCGAAGTTCTGTTATCACTTCCTTCTCCATTATGGATTCCTCTGGTAATCTACTACTGGATTCCATATGTTCAAACTCCGTATCAGCCGCTGGGGTAATTCGTCTTGCTGCCTGCCTTTGATAATCGATGCATTTATTGGTCGCTATTCTACATAACCATGCTTTCACATTTTCTCCATCGAAAGAATCTGCATTTCGGTAAGCGGATAAAAACGTCTCTTGCGTCAAATCTTCCGCTACAAAATAATCATTTGTCATCTTACAGCAAATTGAGAAAATCAGATTTTGATATTGCTCAATCCACTCTGTAACACATTCCTTTGTACGAATTTTATCCACCCCCTATCTTTATATCCATTAATTATAACGAATGTACTTTCAAAAAATCTTCAACTTTTTTTATGTTTTTAAAAAAAAGTTGAATGCAAAACTAACTTCTATTTTTACCTCTTTTGTGTAATAAATATCAAAAAAGCATGGTCAATATTTATTATTAGCCATGCTTTATTCTTTCTTTCCAATTTTATCTTAAAACCAGACTTTTTACTTTCACTAAATCCATACTCTCTAGAATAAAATCTGCTTTCATATTAGCAATCATATTCGCATCTTCCCTTGGCGAAAGGTTTGAATTAATATAGCAAGTATGTAATCCCACATTCGCACCACCCAAACTATCTGCTCTATAATCATTTCCAATCATAATCGCAGTAGTAGGATCAATATGGTACGTGTCCAATAGTCGCTCATAGAATCTACGGTCTGGTTTCTTATATCCTACATCAGATGATAATAGAATACCATCAAAATAAGGCAAGATACCAAGTAGTTGCAATTCTCCTCTTGTAAATACCGCCTGTGCGTTACTTAACAAATATACTTTCTTATTCTTTGCCTTTAATTCTTGTAGTAATTCTAGTGCACCCTTGTATAGCTTCACATAACATGTGGATACACTACGAAAGAATTGTGCTATTTGAGAGCACTCATCAATTGTAATTTCTACCCCCTTGTTATGGAATAATTCTTGGTATACATACTCAATTTGAATCTCTAATTTAGTTTGTTCTGAAAGCTCATCTAGTTCCTTCCTATTCGTTAATTCCTTATCCATATCAGTGGCTCTTTTTATTGCAGTCTTTACACCTTGTTCAAATGCTTCTCTAAGTTCCTGTGGTTTATAGATAGCGCCCCGATATTGATAAAGCAAACTCATCTTACTCCATAACTCCCATGACTCTTCATCCGTACGAATATCTACAAGGGTTCCGTATAAATCAAATATATAGGTATTAAACATCTTAATTCTCCTTTCGTAATTGTCTATTGTCTATTGTCTATCTATTAGGATTCAAGTGTAATGCAAAACTCTCAATACTCTAAATCTGCTTCTTAGCTGACGTACTATGACTAAGAAACGATAGCGAAACATCTATAGAACTTCTTAGTGTGTACCGTATATCCTAGGAAGGCGAGGCAAGGAGGCCGATGCCAGCCTGAGCTGAGGCAGGATGCCGAATCGAAGGCGGTTCCGCATCATTTGAATCCCCATATCGTACACACTTAGAAGTACTTAGATGTGTAGTGTGTTTCGTGTCATAGTACGTCAGTTAAGAAGCTATAAACGTATATAGAGTTTTGCCTTCACCTGTTAACTCCTATCTATAATTCCACAAAGATCGGTTCATGATGGACCTTTGGTAAAAACACTTCTAAAACATCCTTACTTCTTAACTTGATACTAGCAGTATTGATACATGGGTGACATGCAAAGAACTCTGGTTCCATTACTTCTCTATCAATTAATAACTGTACCTGATTGTTCGTATCATTCATTAATCCCATAACGCTTACCGATCCTGGAGTTATATCTAAGAATTTTTCCATAAATTCTGGACTAGCAAAGGATAATCTAGAGCTACCTATCTGCTTGGATAAACCCTTTGTCTTGAAAACCTTGCTTCCTGGCATCAATAACAGATAAAACTTATTTTTTTGAGAATTACACAAAAATAAATTTTTACAAATACTTGTCTCATCTCCTAATATCTCATCTACCTCTTTACACTCTTCAATTGTATTTGCTTCTTCATGATCCACTCTCTCATATTCAATATGAAGTCTATCAAGCAAATCATAAACTCTGATTTCTTTCTCTAATCTTACATCTACATCAGAAGGTCTACCTTTTACTAGTTCATACATGTTGTCTACCTCTTTTCTTCGAAGTCCTTTTTCTTCCACATCATAAATGTAGCAATCCACGCTGATATTGTTCCGATTAATGCTAGGACTACTGCATTCGCATCTCCATCTATATTAACAGAACTGAAATCGTATACTATCATTAGCACCACTGTTATAATCGTTGCTATTGGTGCAACAATTGTTAATAATTTTCTTTCTCTTTTCATATCCTCTTGTGAATCATAGCAATTTAACATTAACTTTCTAATTCCAAAATAATTTATAACAATAAAGATAAGAAGCAAATTACCTGTACTACCGGTACAAAATGCTATATTAAGCGCCTTCATAAGACCTTGGATAAATATTAAACCAATTAATACCCATAAACTCTCGTAGCCAATTTTATATAGTGCTCTCTTCTGTTTTGTGTCCACGTCATTCCTATTAAACATATATCTCTTCCTCAACTATTCCATCATTTATTCTAATAAATTCTCTAGTTATTATACACTAACACCCCAATTAATACCATAGTATCTTGATCTCGTCTGTTCGCATTCTTCCAGTGCAACAAATAAATAATTATAAGAATTTTGTTAATTTTACTTGCAATTTATAATAATGTTGTTACAATCTATTATTGATATTATCAGAAAGAGTAATTCTTTTATATAATTATTCAATAAATAAAGTTTGTACTAATATAAAATTAATGACAACATCCTACTCATGAAAGAGGTTACTATGAAACCAGATTCCTACTTAAATTATGACAATTCCATACCTGCTAATTCTCCGCCCTCTCTATCTTTCTTTCATAAAACCAAAGACAAGATATTCGGTTTTATGAAAACTCAGATTGTTCTTACAATCTCTATTATCGCAATGCTTATTACTTGTTTGTTCGTTCCTATTGATAAAGCTTATCTGGGGTACTTTAATCTTAGAACATTGGCTACTCTTTATTGTACGCTTGCCGTAATAAGTGCCTTTTCACACATACATGTATTTGAAATTCTCAGTAAGAATATCGTACTTAAACTGCACAACTTACGTAATGCAACCTTAGGTCTTGTATTCATTACCTTCTTTGGTTCTATGATTTTAGCTAATGATATGGCATTGCTAACATTTTTACCATTAGGATATTACGTGCTGAATAGTACTGGCAATAAACAGGCTATGGCGTTCACTTTTATTATGCAAAACACTGCTGCAAATCTTGGTGGTATGGTAACTCCGTTTGGAAACCCACAGAATCTATACCTATATTCCTTTTATCACATCGGTACCGCTGAATTCGTTAAGATTATGTTACCTTCTTTCTTAGTCTCAACCATTCTTATCGTGATCGTTTGTTGCTTTGTTAAACCTATTCCTCTTACATTGAAGAATGAGGAATCTTTCGATTTCAATAAACAACGTACATTAATATACTCCATATTATTCATTGCTAGTATATTAATTGTTCTTCGAATCATACCGTATATTCTAGGAACAGTTGTTATTACCGCCGCTTTATATCTCCTAGATAAGAAATCAATCAAAGAAGTAAATTATCCCTTGCTTCTAACTTTCTGCGTGTTCTTTGTATTTAGTGGAAACCTTGCTAGAATACCTGCAGTTCGTTCTCTATTTGCTACTATATTACCAATTAATCCACTACTGTTTGGGATTTTATCTTGTCAATTAATCAGCAATGTCCCTGCTGCCGTATTATTATCTCATTTTACGACAGATTACCAAAGCCTTTTACCCGCAGTAAATATAGGTGGTTTAGGAACTTTGATTGCATCTTTAGCTAGTCTGATTACCTTTAGTGAATATAAGAAACATAACCCTGGTATGGAGAAGGACTTTATAGTTAAATTCACTGTGATTAACTTGGTATTTCTCTTAATTGTATATGGGATGCAGACAATGATTGGATAATCATTGTCTGCATCCCATATGTTCGTTTCTTCTATCTTAATTCATGTCGTTAGACTTTTTCTTCAATAGCCATTTAGCTTCCTCGCTCTAGAGATACAATTCATTTAACAACTTTTGAAATTGTGAAATACTATTTGAATATTCTTTGATATCCTGACCTAGTGCCTTAGTGGCATCCTCAGTTGTCACCGTCTTAGTTATAATCTCACTTCCATTGTTATACTGCCAGGATAATTCCCCTAAATTATCAATTAAAGATAAAATTACATAGGCATTTTGCGTCATTCGTTCGTTAAAAATCTTATCTTTCGTAATAGTATCTGAAAATTCCAATGTCCAACCATATGGTTCTTCTTTCGTTTGAAGAGAATTTAGATATTGTCCAAACTTAGTAATCTGCAACGCAACTGCTGTTCTCCCATTTGCAGGCATTTCCCCTACATATGGATGTTTGGTATCATAAATTTCATTGGCTTCTTTCGTAATAATTACACCATCTTCCCAAATCACATCTTCATTAAGAACAACACGATTCACATCATTTGGTATCTCATAACCTACATAAAAGTCATTATAATCTTCCCATGGTAGTGCGACACGATCTGTTAACTTAATTGTTGCTGTACCATCTTCCACTGTTATATTATGTTTCTTATAAACTCTTGAACGATTAGCTAATTCACCTTGAACAACTAATACTTCTGTTCCATCATTGGTCTTTGAAATTAATGAATTATAGTTACCGATGCTATTAACTTCACTACCCACGATATACATACGTATTCCTATAATAAGGAAAAGCATTGCAACTATTATCGTGTATCCTACGAATATCGTTTTATTAGTGCGTTTCTTCACCTTTTTTAAATAATCAATTTCTTTAGTTTCCATAGGTGTTTCTATAGGCGCTTTCATTTCATTATATAACCTCTCGCATTCCTTACAAGAAGATATATGTAGATCAATTTCTTCATTTGTCACGTCACTTGTTAACCCCTCAACATATGAAGGTAATAAGTCCCGAACCACTTCGCATCTTAATCTATCACCCATTGTCTCTTACCTCCTTAAATAATCTTTCTTTACCTCGATAATACGTAACTCTAGCCCAATTTTCTGATTGCCCCATGATTTCTCCAATTTCACGAAACGATAAATCTGCCGACAACCTTAGGTACATTACTTCTCGTTGTGGATCCTTCAATCCATGTAACGCTTTCATAAGATCCATTTTATTGATATTGCCCATTACGATATCTTCTGAAGACGGTGCTGGCTTATCTACTAATTCCTGACCTAAGGGTTCTTCGATATGATGTTTCTTGCAATAGTTACGCCATTGATTCTTCGCTATGGCACATAACCAAGTAGTAATCTTGCAACTTCGGTCATACTTTTCTTGACAACGAATGGCTTGATAGAATGTTTCTTGCATTAACTCCTCTGCTATACTCTCATTATGTGTCATAGAGAAGAGATATTTATATATCATCCTTGAATGTTCTATATATACCCGTTCCATGGAATCCTTGCTATCATTCAATTGGTATCTCCCTCCTCTCTTTCATTCAATAATTAATAGCGATATTTCTTGCTTCGTTACAAAATATTATTATTTTAATTTTTTTAAATTATTTATAGCAAAAATTGCTACAAGTAAATCATAGCAAAATGCTTTACTTGTAGCAATTTTTTTCTATTTTTATTTTCTTTTTTGAGTTTGATTTCCCTACTGCTCTCTAAACACCAGGCTATACCTCTCTTTTCTTTAATTAAGACTTTCGTTAAATGATAAGAGAGCTTCTGGAGTAATGCCTTGTGGATACTCTTCTTCCCATACTTTCTTCTCTGAATAGGCTTGATACCACATATCAGCAATAACATCCGGATCATTCACTTTACCTGTCCCCGGTTCTGAAATGTATAAAGCCAATGCACGATGACCAACAAAAATTCCCTTAGGTAACAGTTCAGTATGAAGATTAGTAATGTAATTACGCAGAGCCCCCAGCCCAACTCCCATATTCCCCATCATAGTAAATGGATGGATTGAGGAAAATCCTGTTGTAAACAACAAAGCACCTTCCTGTCTAGTCAGCATATCTGGCAAAACGGTGTTTACGACATTGATAGAGCTAGCAGCAAAGCCTTCAAAAGCATCTCTTGCGTTCTCTATCGTAAGTTCCAATACGGAAGTAGGCGGATAGTTACTTGGTACTGGGCTAACTTCTACCACATCAATTTGGCCGTACTTTTCTTTAATTTTTGTAATAGCCTGTTCAATTTGTTCTTTGCTGTAAATATCGGCTGTAAAATAAGAAGCTTCGATACCAACGGCGTTTAATTCATTTACCATATCTTGAAGCTTGACCGCGTTTCGTGCAACTAAGGCAACCTGAAATCCTTCCTGACCAAAACGTTTTGCTAAAGACAATCCCAATCCTTTACCTGCACCCATAATTGCTAATGTTTTCATTTATCTATCTCCGTTTTTTTGATT
>NZ_CBDLAM010000029.1:7272-19886 GCF_965301125.1 Anaerosporobacter sp.
ACTACACAATAGTTAATATTATACGTAATGATAATTAATAATCACAATGATGTTTTTTGACCATTATTTATTAGAAGGAGAATTTATTTGGATAAAAAAAAAGTAGACCTACGTATTTTAAAAACAAGGAGGGCTATTAAAGAAGCCTTCTTGAGATTAATTCAAACAAAAGGATACGAACGAATAACTATACAAGACATTGCCGAAGAAGCCATGATAAATCGAAACACTTTTTATTTACATTATGTAGACAAACCTGATTTGATGGAACATTTATTACAAGAAAGCATGGAAAAACTGAATGTTTGTATTAACTTAGAAAAGAAAGATATTCAGGAAATTGATAAGGACATGTTTATTTCACTCTTAAACGAAACGTTCAAAGTTATTGAAGCCGATATTGTTTTCTTTAAAACGATGCTTAGTCAGAATGGTCAACCTAACTTTTCGACTCATTTAAAAGAAGTATTGAAAAGTTTCATGCTCACCAGTATTGGTGATCGTTACAATCAAAATATGAAAGTTAGCTTGGAGTATATGATCTCGGGATTAACAGGTGTTATTTGTATGTGGATCGTAAATTCTGAGAATTTAGTAGTTGAAGAGGTCATTGAACAGTTAAGCGAAATTCATTTTCACATCGTATTAGACTTGTTACAAAGAGGTCTGTTACAAAGTTGAAAAATGAACAATAAAAAGGATATTCACCTTATTAGTATGAATATCCTTTTTTAAACGTCTTATTGTAAGAAGAATGTTAATTCCCCTTCTGCAACTAGGTCGTCCCCTACATATGCTTTCGCTTCGCCAATACCAACAGGACCTTTCATCTTAGTTATCTTGGTAAATAGTTTAAGTATACATCCTGGTTCCACTGGTTTGCGGAATCTTGCTTTCGTGATTCCACCAAAGTAAACTAATTTCCCTTTATATTTTTCACAACTTAAGATTGCTACTGCTCCAGTTTGTGCAAGCGCCTCAATAATTAAGACTCCTGGCATAACCGGTTTCTCTGGATAATGACCTTGAAAGAATGGCTCATTATAAGCTACAGCTTTATAAGCGGTTGCTCTATCCCCAGGGACTAACTCTTCTACTTTATCAAGTAATAACATTGGAAACCTATGTGGGATAATCTTCTTAATCTCTTCAATTCCTAGCATAACTTCGTAGTCCTCCTCTTCTTAGCTGTACAAGCAAATACGGTTTGCAAGCAAACCGTATGTCTGTGCACATATAATTAATTTATTCGCTATATTTTTTAACTAATATACTTGCGTTATGACCACCAAAGCCTAGTGAATTAGATATTGCATAATTCACTTCCATATCCCTGCCTTTACCAGTCACATAATCAAGATCGCATTCTGCATCTGCTACCTTAAATCCAACTGTTTCATGTACATAAGAATCATCAATTGATTTTACACAAGTAATGAACTCTACTCCACCAGCAGCACCAAGCAAATGTCCAATCATTGATTTTGTTGAATTAATTGCAACTTTGTTTGCATGATCACCAAAAGCTAATTTGATTGCTCTTGTTTCAAATAAATCGTTATATGGAGTACTTGTTCCATGAGCATTGATATAATCAACCTCTTCTTTTTCAATTCCCGCATCTTTTATAGCCTCTAACATAGCCTTTGCAGCACCACTACCATCTTCCATTGGTGAAGTAATATGGTATGCATCACAGCTTGAACCGTATCCTACAAGTTCAGCATAGATTTTAGCACCTCTTGCTTTTGCATGTTCTAATTCTTCAAGAACTACAACACCAGCACCTTCCCCCATTACAAAACCATCTCTCTCAGCATCGAATGGTATAGACGCGCGGTTCTTATCTGTTGATTCACTTAATGCTGTTAAGTTCATAAATCCAGCTAAACCAAGTGGTGTAATAGCAGCTTCACAACCACCAGCTAACATCGCATCTGCTTCTCCATATTGAATTGCTCGGTATGCATCACCGATTGAATGTGTACCAGTCGCACAGGCTGTTACAATACTTGTACATTTACCCTTTAATCCCAAACGAATTGCAATATTACCAGCTGCCATATTACCAATTGCCATAGGTATCATAAGTGGAGACACTCTACCTGGTCCTTTTTCTAATAACTTCTTGTTTTCTGCTTCAATCGTACCAAGACCACCGATACCAGAACCAACAATAACGCCAATACGATCTGCATTCTCTTCTGTTACTTCAAGACCACTATCATTCATCGCTTCAACAGATGCTGCAATTGCATATTGGCAGAATGGATCCATTCTTCTTGCTTCTTTACGATCCATATAAACTGTAGGATCAAAATTCTTTACCTCAGCTGCTAACTTAACCTTATAGCCTTCTGTACTGAATTTCGTGATTTCATCAATACCAACAGTACCAGCTTTTACATTCGTCCAGAATTCTTCAACAGAATTACCAATAGGTGTAATTGCACCCATACCAGTAATCACAACTCTCTTTTTCATAAAAATACCTAATCATATCGCCAAGCGATATGGTCACATACTCAAGACTTACAAAAGTCTGCGTGACATCCTTTCTATTTTTTATAAAACCTTCATAATTAACTCTCTATAAGATAAAGCACGTTCCCCTTAAGTTATCACTTATAACTAATATCTTCTTATCTTTATATACTTGCCTAAGCGAATTTATCTTAAACAACTATATTACTCCCTTAATTATTCATTAACCCTTCCTATATAAATTGATATTTATAAATAATCTAACATAAACAAACTAAGTCATTTCTCAATTAACGCTATTAGCACACTCGCAAATCATAACTTACTATATCTGAAAAACCAGCGAAACTCTGCACAACTTATATTCATACATCTAACACTACGAGCTATAATAAAGAAACGATAGTGCAGTAACTTAGTACTTCTTAGTGTGTGCCAAGGATTCAGGAAGGCGAGGCATGGAAGCCGAGCCAGCCCGAACCACGACAGGATGTCGTGTTGAGGGCGTTTCCGTACACATGAACAACCCAAACGCACACACGTTAGAAGTACTTAGTTACGGAACGTGTTTCTGTTTATAGCTCGTAGCGTTAGATGTATGTGTATAACCCCTAGGAGTTTCGCGTGAACTTAGTTTAGATTGCGATACCACCATCTACTTGGAATACTTGACCTGTTACGTAATCACCTTGGCTTGAAGCAAGGAAGGATACCATCTTCGCGATATCTTCAGGTTGCCCCATCTTCTTAAGTGGAATGGTATCAGATACCTTTTCCTTCATTGCTTCAGGTAGTGCATCTGTCATATCCGTTTGTATAAATCCAGGTGCAACTGCATTTACAGTAATATTTCTTGATGCCAGTTCCTTCGCAACTGCTTTTGTCATACCAATGATTCCAGCTTTTGCCGCACTGTAATTTGTTTGTCCAGCATTTCCTATAATACCTGAAACAGAAGAAATGTTAATAATCTTACCACTACGCTGTTTCAACATATAGCGAGAAGAATGTTTAATGGTATTGAAAGCTCCTTTTAAGTTTGTTGTAATAACATCATCAAACTCTTGCTCTGACATCTTAAGTAATAGGTTATCCCTTGTGATACCTGCATTATTAACAATGATATCAATTGTTCTATGTTCTTTTACGATTGTATCAATCATCTCTTTTACTTCTTCGTAATTTCCTACATCGCATCTGTATAATGATGCTTGTTTATTCATCTTTGTAATTGTATCAAGCACTTCACTAGCAGCTTGTTCATTACCACTGTAATTAATAATTACATATGCTCCCTGACTAGCTAATTCTAGTGCTACCGCACGGCCAATACCACGACTTGCTCCAGTTACTAATGCAACTTTACCCTCTAGCATACGATTTCCTCCAATTTTTCTAAATCCTCAATCTTCTCTATATTAATAACCGTAACGGTCTTATCAATCTTCTTTAAAAACCCACTTAGTGTCTTGCCTGGTCCAATTTCAATAAATGTTGTTACACCATTAGCAATCATAAGCTCCATTGTTTGTTGCCAACGAACCGGTGAATATACTTGCTTCTCAAGTAATTCTTTCGTCTGTGCCACATCTGTAACAATCTCTGCCTTGGCATTACAAACATATGGAATTGTCATAGGATTCACTGTGACAACCTTAAGCTCATTTCCTAGTTTGTCTCCTGCTCCTTGTAATAATGCAGAATGGAATGGTCCACTTACTTTAAGTTCTAATGCTCGCTTAGCTCCAGCTTCTTTTAGTTTATCACAAGCCGCTAATACAGCCTCTTTCTTTCCAGATATAACAATCTGTCCTGGACAATTATAGTTTGCAGGTTGTACACACATATTTGTCTCTTCTTCTACTTCTTTGCAGATACGTTCAATTGTCTCTACATCAAGTCCTAAGATTGCTGCCATACTACCTTCGCCATTTGGAACTTCATTTGACATATAAATTCCTCTTTTACGAACTAAGGTAACCGCATCTTCAAAAGAAAGTACGTCATTAGCTACTAGCGCGGCATATTCTCCTAAAGATAAACCAGCTGTGATATCTGCTTTAATCCCTTTCTTCTTAACAGCTTCAAGAATACTTACGCATGCTGTAACCATAGCTGCTTGCGTATATTCTGTTTGATTAAGCTCCTCATTCTCTTCGAAACACATCTTAATCACGTCAAAATCCAAGACTTTATTCGCACGTTCAAATACTTCTTTGCTCTCCTTAACTTGCTCATAGAAATCCTTTGCCATTCCCACGTATTGTGCTCCTTGGCCAGGAAATAGAAACGCTGTCTTATACATACAAACACCATATGCCCTTTCTCTTATATTAATGAATACTCTAACTTACTTGCAAAAATGCCCTAGCTAACCATATAAGTTATATACTCCATCTAGAAAATGGAATATCTTTCGTTGACTTATATTGGCTATAGGGCAATTTCATCATATATTAGGAATACAATAATTAAGCTAATTTAGCTTCGATGTATTTAGCTGCATCTGCAACAGTCTTGATTTGTGGTAAATCTTCACTTGGAATTTCGATATCAAATTTTTCTTCCATAGCCATTGCTAGTTCAAATAAATCTAATGAATCTGCTCCTAAATCTTCGATGAAATTTGTTTCATCTTTTAATTCTTCAACACCTACATTTAATTGATCCGCTACTAATTCTTTTAATTCATTTAAATCCATTATTAATTCCTCCTAAATTACCATTCAATTAATGTGGTCCCCCATGTAAGACCACCACCAAACCCTGATAGGATTATTTTATCTCCACGGTCTAGCATATTTCTCTTGTTCATCTTATCAAGTAGAATTGGAATACTTGCTGCTGATGTATTCCCATACTTGTCAAGATTCATCGGGAACTTCTCAATTGGTTCCTTTAGTTTCTTCGATACTGATTCAAGTATTCTCTGATTTGCTTGATGTAATACATAATATCGAATCTCTTCTTTTGTACAACATGACTTTTCCATAACCTGCTGTATCGTTAATGGTATCGTCTTGATGACGAACTTAAAAACTTCTTGTCCATCCATCTTAATATAATCAAGTGCGGTTTCATCAGTACTATTACTATCTTGTGAAACTAGCGGATTGATTATGTATCTGCTTGCACAAGTCAAAGAATTTTTCCTAGTTCCATCAGAACCTAATACTGATTCAAATAGTCCAGTTTCAGAAGCTTGCACGATTGCTGCACCAGCCCCATCTCCAAAAAGTACACAGGTTGATCGTTCATTCCAATCAATCATCTTAGATAACACTTCAGAACCAATTATAAGTGCTGTTTTATAGATTCCTGCTTTTAAAAATGAATAAGCTGTATTAAGCGCAAATACAAACCCAGAACACGCGGCACTAAGATCATAACAAACTGCATGCATTGCGCCAATTTCCGCTTGCACTTCACAAGCGGTATTCGGCAAAAAATTATCTGGCGACATTGTTGCGACAATAATAATATCAATATCCAATGGATCGATATCCGCTCTTGCAACTGCTTTTGCTGCTGCTTTCGCCGCCATGCATGCTGTTCCTTCACCTACAGTAATTCTGCGTTTCCTAATACCAGTTCGGCTACTAATCCACTCATCACTTGTATCAACGATTCCAGACAAGTACTCATTATCAACCGCTTGTTCTGGTAGATAACTTCCTGTACTGACAAATCTCATCTCCATGCCATGTACCATGCCTTTCTGCCATCGCTTAATAGATATCCATGATACGATACATACCCATTATGACAGTATCCTTCTATTAAGTCAAAACATTTTTAACAAATTACTTTGATATTCAAAGTATATTTGTTTATGTAAAATTTGTCAAGATTTTTTTTCAATAAGAAGTGTTTTTTTAATTACAGGATTCGATGCATATTTACAAAAATGGTTGTATATTTATCAAGAGTAATAAAATGTAACATAAAAAAACAATTCCAAGAAAGTGTGCACCTATGGCAAATATAAAATATGCGTCATAGGCGTTCACTTCCTGGAATTGTTTTTACGGTGTGTAATTATTCGGATTCTATAGTAAGTAGAATTCATGCGACAACCCTTATCAGCATCATCGATGAAATACTCTACCGCTTTCATCAACTATATATCCTTCTTTTTCATCAACAAATGAATAACTTTGGATACTATCACATTGTAATGGTTCATTTATATTCCAAGTTAAACCACCATCCTGTGTAGTATACTCAATATTGCTGTTCTTTTTTGTCCCAACATATTTTAAAATCAGCTTTCCTTCCTGCCTTTCTTTTCCATAGAATACAGGAGGGTATCCTTCCACATAGCTGACATCTGCGATTTTATCATATTGCTCTAACGAAAGGCTTTCCCATGTCACACCACAATCCGTCGTTTGGAACAGATACTTGCTTTCTCCATGATATGTGGTAGCAATATATCCCTGTGACGAAGATGAAAAGGAAATACCCGTTGGATAACCCGATATCTCATTGGATAAATCGGAGATAACCTCAAAATGTTCTCCCCCATCCTCTGTCCCAAATAAGATTTTTGTCATTTGGCCACTCCCCGGATCTGAGCAATATAGCAGATAACCATTCTGTCCATCTAAAAAATTGATAAAGGCTTCATTGGCTCCTCCATACTCTTTGTAAGGGACTAAAACTTGTTTCCAGCTCTGTCCTGCATCCATTGTGCTTTCTACAACTATATTTTCTCCTAAAAAATACACTAAATACATAGTTATCTCATCTACAAAACATGCATTTACAAAATTATCTGTATTTTGATCTGCTGTCTCTACTTTATGTACGCTTTGAAAATAATCTACCCCACCGTTTGTATAAAAGACTTCATTTTCCGAAGTTAGTGCCCAACCTGTCTGTTGGTCAAACATATTAATCTGTTTTAACAATCCTATATTACTACTTACTTCTTGCATTTTAGTCTCAGTATCTGTTTGCATTGACTCATTAGCTGTATTATCATCTCTTTCATTTAATACAGTATTTTTAGAAGAACAACCACTAATACCGAATATACAACTCAATAAGATCGCTATGATAGCTATACAGGAAATTTTACCATGCCCCTGTATACTTTTCTTACATCTTTTTATGTCATATAACCTCCTCTCTATTCCTTTTGTTTTCATTTACACATACATGTAAAATCAGCTAGTACGTATATAATCTTCTTTCGTATTTTGTTTATGTGATTTCTATTATCTAAACATATTACCACAGTTCCAACTTCATTATATCATCAATACTACATTTTTCAATATTTGTAATAATATTTTAAATTTTAACATTCCTCTCCCCATCTCGTTAAGAGCAGGGAGAGGATTATTCTACATCAATGGTGCGAACAGCCTTAACACCGCCTGAGCAAGACGCATCGGCAATCCTTTGTGACAATTTTCTTCTGTAATTTCCTTACACACTTTAAATGTTTCTAAAGCATCTTCCTTCACTTGCCTCACTACCTTAGAGTTATATAAGAATACACCACACTCAAAATGAAGATACAAACTACGATAATCCATATTAATGGTTCCAACCGTTGCTACCTCATCATCACATACAAAACATTTTGAGTGAATAAATCCTGGTGTATATTCAAAAATCTTAACTCCACTTTGAACTAACTGATGATAGTAGGACTGCGTTAGCAAGAATGCATACTTTTTATCTGGTATACCAGGAGTTACAATACGAACATCTACGCCTTTCTTGGCTGCAAGGCACAAGGCTGTCATCATTTCATTATCAATGATTAGATATGGCGTAAACATGTAGATATATTTTGTAGCTGCAGTAATCATATTGAGATAAACATTCTCTCCAACCACTTCTTGATCTAGTGGTGAATCCCCATATGGTTGAACATAACCATCGGACTCAAACACCTCATCAAAATGAATATGCGGATGGAAAACCGTAATATCTGAATCTGTAGGGCGCATCGAATTCCAAATCTGCAAGAACATTACAGTAAAGTTCCAAACAGCTTCACCCTTCAACATAATACCTGCATCCTTCCAGTAACCAAATCTTTCAATATGGTTTATATATTCATCTGCTAGATTAATACCACCAGTAAATGCGGTATGTCCATCTATCACAAGAATCTTTCTATGGTCACGATGATTCATTGCCACTGAGAATACTGGTATATATGGATTAAATGCAAAGCATTTGATTCCCATCTTCTCCATCTTTTGAAAATATGGATATGGTAGTGTTTGTAGACATCCAAAATCATCATAGATCAGGCGAACATCTAATCCTTCTTTCGCCTTTTGCTCCAGAATCTCAAGTATACTATTCCACATCTTACCTTCTTCGATAATAAAATACTCAAGAAAAATATAATGTTTGGCTTTCCTTAACTCCTCAAGAATAACTGGGAAATTCTCTTCTCCTGATTTGTAGTATTCTGCAACTGTATTCTTATAAATCGGAAAATTGGTTGCATTATGAATGTAAATAGATTGCAATGCAACCACTTTGTTTGATTCTTGTATTTCTTTAAATACTGCATCGGACTGTTCTAAAAACTCTTTTGTTGCTTGATCTTGCTTATCTAATTTTTCTCGCATCTTACTTGATGGCTTCTTATTTCCCATAGACGCATAAAGCAATCCACCTAGTAGTGGAAACATTAAAATTGGTACTACCCAAGCCAACTTATATGCAGGATTATCCTGTTTATTGATAATATACAGCACAGCTATAATACTAAATAGATTAAATAACAGGGAAATAATCGTACTGTATTGACCTAATCTCACAATAACGAACAAGCCCCAACCAACTTGTAGTGCTAGTATTATTCCAACAATAACAAGTCTACTTAAGATTAATTTAGAAAAATTAATACAAACATCCTTTATTTTCTTCATACCCACACCTAATTTATCCTTTACCCTTTTTTCAACTATATATAGTATATTTTTCGTTAAAAGAACACGATTATGCGTTACCTTGTATTTTATCGTGTATTACAAAGGTTGTCTAGTGAAATATTGTAAATCAGATCAATTCCGATAAATTATAGGTTTAATTGAAACTGTATTTATGATGAGTACAAAGGAAATTAGTAATTAATATGTCTGAATATTTCTTTTAAATCCAATATAGGTAGCTATAAGGTATAAGGTAACAACCAACGAACACAAGCAATGAGATTCCAAAATATAAAAATACTGATGTTATTATCTTACTTCTTATACTTCTCTATATTAGCACTAATGAATGCTACAATAGGGACGGTTAGCACAATACCGATGCTGCCAGCGATTCCTCGTATAATTTCGATAGCAATACTATCTGTATTGATTAACTGGGCATATGGAATTCCATAAGAATAGATCATTAGTAATAGATTTAGTGACGATCCTGTAAACGCCAAAATCAACGTATTGGCCATAGTTCCCATTGCGTCCTTACCAATATTCATTCCTGAGTGAAATAACTGTTTCGTCGTTAAAGATGTATTTACCTCATGTAATTCGTGAAGGGCTGATGCAATACTCATTGCAACATCCATGATAGCACCAAGGGACGCTATCAATATTCCTGCTGTTAATAAGTTAGTAATCTGAATTCCACTTCCACTACCTGCAATCAAAAACAAGGACTCTGATTCCTCCATCTGATATCCAGTAATATGTCCAAAGATTCCAACCATATGTGCCAATAATCCAGCTAACACAACTCCTACTATCGTACCAATGATAGCGGAACTTGTCTTTACATTAATACCATCAATTAATATAAAACCAACAATCGTTGCAAAGGCAATTACACCAATTGTAGTTGGTAACGTAGGAAATCCTTTTAACAATAAAGGTAGTAATACCTTAACCACCACAAGTAAGGTTAAAATGAGACTTAATAATGCACAAGCTCCCTTCTTACCTCCAATTACACATAGTAATGCCATGAACAACAAGACAAACCCATATAGCAACAAAGAACGATCGTAGTTATATACAGAAAAATTCGGTCCTTCTTCATAAATGGTAACACGAACCATAAGCCTGGTCCCCTCTTTTGCATATACATTAAATTGAGCACTTAGAAAATTATCCATGGTAACAACTTGTCCCTTATAAGGACCATTAACCATCTTCACTTGTAGCACCTGCGAACCTCTGCGTACTCCTTCTGTGGAGTCATCTTTTTGGGTATTATCAGATAAAACCTTTTCAACAACACCTTTATCATAGCGGATATTCTTCTCTTCACTTTGAATGTCACTATTATCAATGTTTAAAATAACAACGCTAATAAGGAGTGAAGCAATTAAAAATGTTATAAGCTTAACCCAAGTTGTCTTAGAAAACTTAACTTTTCTATTTGCTTTATTGTTATCTTTCATGATGCTCTCAGCATTCTGATTTTTTCTCTTATTATCGTTATTCTTCTTGTTATCATTCTTTTTATCTTCATCATTAGCACTCATATTTTTAATATTCCTATTAGAATTATTCATATTTTCCTTTTCCCCTTCTCCCTAGTAAAAATGACATCTACTTCTCCTCAATTTGAAAATACCTCTTACTAAGTCTACAAATATCATAAACTTATCAATACTACCTTAACAACCTTTATTAAGTAATTAAGTAATAGTAGTCTATATCTATCTAGCTAAACAGCTAATCGAGAAACTTCGTAACCTTCATCCCATGTATCAACCATAGCAAAATAACTAAGAAACGGTAGCGTAATAACTAAAGTACTTCTTAGAGTGAGTCCCTCCACAAAGGAAGTCGAGGCAAGGATGCCGAGACAGCCAGCACCACGACAGGGACGTCGTGTTGCTGGCGATTCCGTACACTCTTAACACCCCTGCACTCACTCTTAGAAGCACTTAGTTATGTAGCGTGTTTCGTGTTATATTGCTATGCGTTGATACATGATCACAGCCTTGAAGTTTCTCGCTTAGCGTCCTTAGCTCTATTGCTTAACAATAACGGTGGTTTTGTAGCTCTTAGTAACCCCGTTGATCGTTACCTTAGCCGTAATTGTTGTCTTACCTGCTTTCTTTGCAGTTACTTTCCCTTTACTTGAAACAGTTGCAACGGATTTTTTAGAAGAAGTATATACAACCTTTGCACCTTCTGCTTCAATTGGTAACCGAATAGCAAGTTTTACAGATTTCTTAACAGCAATTGTTTTCTTAGAAACTGCCTGAATTTGTTCAAACAAGGTAGCTACTACTTTTGAATTAGCCTTTTTTGAAAGTAATACATAAGTTGAGCATTGCTTAATATTCAATGTTACATAGCCTTCTTTATCTACTGTATAAGCAACTTTACTACCTTCTTCTAATCTAGCTTTGTTCTTACGCTTAGATCCTGTAGTTGCCTTTTCATTGTAATAGTATAAGTAGACCTTCTTTCCTGCTTCCATTCCTTTGTTATCTCCTACATATATGCGTACAGCTGCTGTATCTGGTAAGATACCACTATGTTTGAAATCAATTACGATACCTTGTTTTCTAGCTGTAGAAGATACATATTTCGTAAGCAATTCATTTACCTTATCATTCTCACTTATTTTTGAGAACGCAATTGCTGTATTTACATCTGTTACTTTCTTACTGGACTTCTTAAGTGTCTTTCCATCAAAGTTCCATGAATACATCACTTTTCCATCTTCATCTTTCACAGTTACAGCAAGATCCTTCTTGCCTTCCTTAGCATTGTTTAATACTGATTTTGGTATATTCATTTCCTTTATTACAATAGAGTCATTATGTAATATGCTTGTAGGAATTGTTAAAACTACTTCTAGCTTGTTTGTAGTCGAACTATCTAATTGCTTATTCATGGCATACGATGCAACCTTAATCGTTACTTCTACCGGAACTTCTTTTGATGCATATTTAGCTGCCTCTAGTATAGCCTCTTCTATAATTTCTACTTCGATTTCGCTAGTATCTTCTGTTGTTGTAACAAGAGGATTATCTATAGTAACCTCTACTTTAATTTGTTTTACTTCTTCTGTTGTAGCATCAGCAACAATAATTGTCTTTATAACCACAACCTTATTATTTGAATCCATTTTTGTTATTAGTTTGGTAGTTGTTTTCGTATTATTCTCTTTATCAATTGTTACGC
>NZ_CBDLAM010000029.1:19896-26679 GCF_965301125.1 Anaerosporobacter sp.
TCCTTCTTACTATTGTCAGAAGTATCCGAAGTATTACCACTTTGGCTACCAGTTCCTTCTTTGATTAAAAGGATTTCACTGCGGTCACGAACACGTAATCTCTCTCCATCTGGATCATAAGAAACCAATCCAACTGCTGAAATCTTGTTTCCTACCTTAGCAAAATCTTCTAATGCTTTGCTTGTGCTATCAGAATATAATACATATCCATCAATAAATACTCTTGCTTCTACACCGGAACTATCCTTAACCATAATTGTTTCAACAATATCGTTTTTAAGGATTACATTGGTAATAACTCCTTCTACCTGAACAAGCTTTCCACCATTAACATCATAATTCATAACATCTTTCGTAGACATCTTAGTTGGTGCAACTGGGTTCTTTTCCTCATCAATTACCTTAGCAGTGATTACTCTTAACTCTTTATCTCCTAAGTATTGATCAAGCGATCCAATTACTTGAACTTTTTGTCCTACTTCAATTAATCCTTCGTTGATTGGGAATATATTAATTCCACCTGTAGCATCCTGAATGTAGATCGTATCGAAGAATGCGTTACCTGATACAGTACCTGCGGTAACAGTACCTTCTACACAATAGATTTCACCCATCTCACCGTTTCTTACCTCGGCAATATTCGTGATATCCATCTTTTTCTTAACAGAATCCATAATATTAAGAGTTACATTCTTATTGATATAAGGTAAATCCCACATATTATCGACTTCTGCCTTAACTTCGAAATCTGACATGAAGACAGTACTTGATACAAATACATTTCCACCACCAGCTAGGCTTTCTCTAGCTAATAATACTGCATTACCTTTATTAATTTCTACATAATTACTATCTAAACTCTTACTATCGATGGAATAAGTTGTATCATGTCCTTTTACGATATATTCTGCCTTGCCATCTGCCACAGCTTTTTCATCTAATAATACGGTACAACCACTATATGCACTGTATTTTTGTCCATCTACTACACCTTTGGTATAAGTAGATTTTTCGTTATAATCCGTTGGATATAGACGATATGCTTGCCCACCATTATTTACTTCATCATAGGCTTCATCACTATTGATTCTTGTGGTTGCTCCAATATAAGATAATAGCTTGTTTTGTTCTGTTGATGTCTGACAATCTGCAGTATCTTGATAATCTGCTATACCGCATACGATTAATTCTCCACCACGATCTGTATACTCTTTCACTAATTCAAGGAATTCATCCTCATAATGACTGATTGTAAATGCACCTGCGTTAGCGCTTCCATTTTTCTTCGCTGGTGCTGAGATAATTAATAAATCACAGCTATCTAAGATTTCTTTCGTCATCTTATCCTTAACGATTGTTACCTTCACATTATCATCTGCGGCAATATTCGTGAAGTTCCCCATATTACCACCATAATATCCAGTTACATAATCGTTACAGTGGGTGCCGTCAACAACTACATTCGTTACCATACTTGGTGCAACATACGTCAATTGTAAGACACCCTTATATACTTTATCCACACCATTAAGTGTAGCTTTAACTGTAACATCTATATTGACTCCACCTGTTCCATTGTGGGTATAATTGAAGCTATATTCTTTCGTACTCTGTGAAGGAACGCTAGTTAATCCAGCCTTATTTAAATCTGCTGTATGAATTACCGTATCATCAATAGAGAATTCAATTGAATTTACCTCCAAATCAGAAGTTTCATTGTTGTATAAATCTAAACTGATATCTAACGCTTCTCCTTTAACAGGTAGTGCAGTTGTTGTTGTAACACCTGAGATACCAACGGCTTCTACTTCTCCTACCCAAACAGGAGCTGTAACTGCAGTATTTTTATCTGGTTGTGTTACACGAATATAATAGTAAGAATAGTCTGCTGGAAGATTAAATTCTATCTCAGCTTCATTAGTAGATACATTTTCCGTCGCTACACTTAACCCACCATTAACGATAACTTCTACTTTACCAATTGATGAATCTGTTGGGTCCTTTAATGATACTTTGATATTTGCGTCGTCTGGAGTCTGGTCAAGGATTGTACCCATGATTTCTCCATTCAAAGTATATTGAATCTCAAGGTCATTATCTTCTGTTGCATAGGTTCTCATGTTTCTAAGCGCATCATAGATGTTGTCTCTGGTTAAACTATCTGCTAAAACTACAGTTCTACCAGTATTAGCATCCCCCCAATAACCCTTGTGGTTATCCTGATTGTTGGTTGGCGCTACATGCCAACCCTTATCTAGTGCACGAGTATAATACTCATAAGATGGGAAATAACCATCGCTTCCGATTGCACCTTCCCCATTACCAACTTCGATTAGTGAAATCAAGCTATCAATATCTTCATCATAATGAGCAAAATCACTGAAATCACCAAATGTTGTTCCTGGATGGTTGAATTGACTGATTGATCCTGTATCCGTCTTTAATGTTGTATAGTAATTGCTAAGTGCCGTTGAATATGTTGAGTAATCCTTTTGTGTACGACTTTGGAATCCTGGTGTGTTGAAGGTATTCATATGACCAAGTCCATTAGACCATGTCATTTCAAATCCGTATAATCCAACAAAGGAAGCATCTGTATATTTATCTGCTAATTCATGACCCTCTACCCATTCCGTACTCATAGAACCATCTGCTAGACTTGCCTTGTCTGCATTGTCAAATGAATTTGAATGGTCTGTTACTGCAAGGAAGTCAATTTGCTTCGCAGTATTCTTGGCATAGTCAAATGCCTGATCACAAGTACCTGCACCATCTGAATAATCTGTGTGGGAATGGATCTGTCCAAAGTAAATGCTATAGTTTTCATTCTCACGTAGTGTATAGCTACATGTTGTGGTTTCACTATCCTTACAGCCTTCTAAAACAGCTTTTGTAAGCAATGTAGCTGGCAATACGTCAAGTGATATCTTCTCATCTGGATTGTAATTCAACCAAGTTGTACCATTATCCATTGAATACTTAATTGTTGCCCCATCTGTTGCACATGTTAATTGAACTTTTGTTCCAATTGTTCTTGCGCCACCATTTGGACTTGCCTTTACTGGTGATACTTGCTCTTGTGTATATCCATATGTAATGAAAACGCTATCATTTAATCCATCTTTCTTTGCATAAGCAGTTACGGTTGCTGGTAATTCTGTAAATCTTGGTTTATTTGCTGAATCATATACTTTAAATGTAACACCATCGAAGGAATAATAAATTGTTGCACCTTCTGTTGCTGTTGTAATTGTAATCTCTTCTCCAAGACGAGTTTCACCAGCATCTGGTGTGATATCTGGATATCCAGTAATATTGTCAGCTACAATTGGACTTCCTGTGATGGAAATTTCATTTAAGTAGTTCGTTCCTCCCGATCCGATTGTTCCATTATTAATGGATACGTTATCGGCAACTTGAATTCTGATATATAGTTTAGAGGCATTATTGGCACTACTAGGTAATGTCACAGAGAATTTTTCATACGTACTATCTGTAGTAATGGATTTCTTTCCTGCACTAGCAAAATCTAAACCATCTGTACTATATAATATCTCAAAATTCTTTGGACCCGATTTTGAGCCTTTCATGGAATAATTCAATTTGATATTTCCAACAAGTTCACTGTCTAATACAAGCTCATAGTAATCACCTTGCATACTTCCCTTTGTTCCAAGGTAATAGCTTGTACTTCCCGTTGATGTACTTGTAGATGAAATTACAGGGATTTTTCCTGATGAATGCGTTAAATAAGCATCTGTATTAAGGAAATCATTTGCTGTATATTTATCTGCATAAACTGTTGCTGATTTAATTTCACCTGTACCTGCCCAATTTGCAAGTGGTAAAGTTATAGAGGTATCTACTGTTGAACCATCTGTATTCATTGCTACATAATCAGTAGATGCGCCATTCCTTGCTTGATATGTTGTGTTGTATTTTGACCAAGCACAATATAGATTAACTACGCTACCCTCTGCGATACCATCTGGTAATAAGGCTCCTTTATATAATGTAGTTGATCCTGTTGCATCTGTAATAGTAGTTGCACCACTTGAATTATATGCGCCTAATGTAACATTCTTAATTAACACATATTCAGATAGATAACGGTCTCCACCCTTTTGTAATTCAGCAATTGTACGTTCCTGTGGTTTGAATAAGGTTGTATTCCCTACTGTCTCTACTTTACTTACACTGGAGATTTGACAAACACCACCGTTTGCTCCTACCGTTCCTGTTACTAAAACGATATCGCCTGTCTTATATGTATTAGAATAATCATAGATTTGAAGACCTATGATTTGATCATCAATAACGTCTTGTAAGATAATGCTATTGATACTATTGGCATTGTTGTAAACATTACCGAATTGATAAGCCACTTGTCCAATTACAGTAACCACATCGCCGCTTGCAGCTTTATAGATATCAGCAATACTCTTTGCATTATTGCTTGTAATCATATCATCTGTGATTGGATCAACAACGCCAGTCAAATCATCTTGATCGTCGTCATCATCCACTTGTGGTGCATCTGCTGTCTTTACAATGTCACTTGCCTGTGCTACAAGAAGTTGTAAGGTATCATAGCATCCCACTACTGCATCTAGCTTAACCGTTGCATTCTCTTCAATTCCAGTTAGCGCAGGAATTCTATAGATATTTGTCTGGCTATCGCCTTGTTTTAATGTGGTATTTCCACTTGTATTAATTACACCGATAACTGCATCTGTTATATGAACACGACGGCATTCATATTTATTAGAATTGGCTAACAATTCTGCGATTGTTACATCGGTAGAGTATAATATATTTTCACTAGACTGTACTGTATAAGTAACTGATTCTAATTGTTCTAATTCTTTGAATGTTCCTTTTGTACCTGTTGCTATAACTTTGTCTCCAACTTTGATATCGCTTGGAGCAGTGCTAAAATTAAGATTAATACCTGCTGTACTATCTTCAATGTAGATATTGTTTCCATCTACAAAATTGACGATACCCTCAATTTGAATCCGTTCTGTTCCATCAGCCTTGTTTCTGGCATCTGTAATAGCGATTGTAGTTACTTCTTTTGTGTAATATGTATATGTAGAATACTTGCTCTTCTTACCATCTACCTCTGCATAAGCTGAGATAGTGAATTTTGTATGATCATCATCAGCTCCATAAGAAGCTAATGTAAATGGATCTGTATAGGTTGATTCTTCACCATCATTTACCTTCACCCTAATGGCTGCACCAGAAGCTGCTACTGTTTCTTGTGTTACGGATGGCGAGTATAATGCTATTTCTGCCGAAGGATCTACAACTGACCCTGTTTCATATGTAGCGGTAACTGGCTCTACCACAGTTGGTACATATCCTGCAATTGGAGTACCGGAAAGGGTTATAGAACCAAGACTACTTGTCCCAGTTGCTGCTACTATTCCGTTATTTACCGATAATGTGCCTATATTCACCCAACGAATATATAATTGTGAAACATTTGAAAGTACTGATGGTAACTCCATTATATATTTTGTTGTATCAGATGATTTTGTAGAAGCAATGGTATATATCGCATTTTCTATATCTTGAAAAGTTGTTCCATCTAGGCTATATTGCAATTTAAATTCTGCTGGTCCTGTTCCTGAAGAAAATGCCTCAAATCCAATAGCTAAGTTTTCATATCCTGATGGATTAAATCCCATTTGCCAATAATTATCTACTGACCAACCTTTTGCCTTTAATACATTTCCTGATTTAAGTGTTCCTATATATGTAGCACTGGTATCTATGCTAACATCATTCTGTCCATCCGCATATGGTACGGTTTCTGGGAACGCAATTGTACCTGTTGTTTCATCTGTCTCTGCTCCAAAGTTTAAAGAAACAATATCATTTCTCATTACTTCATCTGCATAACTGGTTTTAGCTGGAACTACAGATAAAACTGTTGTCACAACCAACACCAAAGCTAATAATAGTGCCATTGGTTTCTTTGCTACATGTTTTATCATCTCTTATCCTCCCTTATAATTCGAGATTGTCCCTGTTTGCCTATTACAAAATGCTCGTCCTACCTTGCACAACGTAGTACTTGTCATTTTGCAGCTCACCTGAGACAATGTATTTGTGCAAAATTCTCTCACACAAATTTGGTTTCTAAGCCCTATTTATCTTAATATATAGTAACCGTCTACTGTTTTACATGAATAAACTTCTTGTTAAATTCATATTAATCTTTTTAGATATCCTTGTTAAGTTGATATCCTACAAGTTTAGTTTAATCATAGGAAAGATAGACAGATTATTTTCATATATCAGTGTTCTACTATTCGGCTATAATTTTTTATTTTATGGATAATTCTGATAATCTACAGCATCGTAATGAATTGAAATTTCTAGTGCTGTATCTTCTTAAGATGATAGAATGTTGTATTTATATATTAATGATTATTATCTTAACTAATAATTTCTATAAATACTTCGGAACTTGCAATATAAGTCGTAATAGAATTTGATATTATTTATTGTTATACTATTCTATTCCTATATCTAACACAATATACCTATATTACATTAAGTTGGTAATTATTTTTGTATCGCTTATGTAGAGTAACTGTCTTTGGTGTTTTCCCGCCTCCTAGCGCATTACTTAACACAATCGCCATGTTTTGATCTGCAAAATCCACATGACTATTTTCATGGATATATTGTATCAATGGAATTCCTACTTTTGCTCCTATAACTAATATTAGTGCTGCTATCAATAAACTATATATTAATTTCTTCTTC
>NZ_CBDLAM010000029.1:26779-28716 GCF_965301125.1 Anaerosporobacter sp.
TTCTTAATGACTTACATGTCTTTAGGACAGAATAATCGTCTGCTTGGCTAGAATAAAAATTCACTGTTTCTAATTGTGTACAACCTTTCAAAAAATCTAATGAATACAAATTACAGCCTCCATTGTTAGATACTCCCAAATCTTTTAAATGTTTTAAATGGGGAAGTATATCTCCAAGTTCCTTTTGTAATAAGGCGATATCTTCTTTGGTGAGTTGTTTATCTATCTTTCCTTGGTTAATCGAATATGACGGACTCCCTTCACCAATTACATGTGCATTTATAGTAAGCCATTTTAAATTTGTGCAATAGCGTAAATCTTTAATCGTACTATAATAACCAGAAAAACCAATATCTATTTTAGTTATTTTCTTCAAATCTTTATAGGTAACTGTCTTTGGTGTTTCACCACCTCCTAGCGCATTACTTAACACAATTGCCATGTTTTCATCCGCGAAATTCACATGACTATTCTCATGTATATATTGTAGTACTCCTACTTTTTTTCCTATAACTAATATTAGTGCTGCTATCAATAAACTATATATTAATTTCTTCTTCATTTCATACTCCCACTATGTATTACCTAGACTATATTCTCTTACTTACTCCTCTGTAAATATTTCAGCTTCAGGATATGCTTCTCGTAATTTTTTTAATTCTTCTGGATTCCTTGATAATGGAGTATAGTCCAGTGTAACTAGTTCAAGATTTTTTATTCCAATCAAATCATCTGCTTTGGATATGTTAGATTTTTCAATATATATGTTTCTTAATGACTTACATGTCTTTAGGACAGAATAATCGTCTGCTTGGCTAGAATATAAAATCACTGTTTCTAATTTTGTACAACCTTTCAAAAATTCTATCGAATTCAGATTACAACCACCCTTATTAGATATTGCCAAATACTCTAATTGTTTTAGTTTAGGAAGTATCTCTCCAAGTTCTTTTTGTAATAAATCAACATCCTCTTTAGTTAATTGTCTATCTACCTTTCCTTGGTTAATCGAATATGATGGCGCCCATTCATCAATTGTATAACCATTCATACCAAGAGCTTTTATGTTGGTACAATAGCATAAATCTTTTATTGTACTATAATAACTTACAAATCCAATATCTATTTCAGTTATTTTCTTCAAGTCTTTATAGGTAACTGTCTTTGGTGTTTCTCCGTCTCCTAGTGCATTGCTCAACACAATTGCCATGTTTTCATCTGCAAAATTCACATGACTATTCTCATGGATATATCGTACCAATGGAACTCCTACTTTTGTTCCTATAACTAATATTATTGCTGCTATCAATAAACTATATATTAATTTCTTCTTCATTTCATACTCCCAATATGTATTACCTAAGACTATATTCTCTTACTTACTCCTCTGTTAATATTTCAGCTTCTGGATATGCCTCACGTAATTTTTTTAATTCTTCTGGATTTCTTGATAATGGAGTATAGTCTAGTGTAACAAATTCAAGATTCTTTATTCCAATCAAATCATCTGCTTTGGATATGTTCGATTTGTTAATACGTATATATTTCAATGATTTACATGTCTTTAGGATTGAATAGTCGTCTGCTTGGCTAGAATATAAATTCACTTCTTCTAATTGTGTACAATCTTTCAAAAAATCTAATGAAGACAAATTACAACCTCCGTTATTAGATACTCCTAAATATTCTAAATGTTTTAATTCTGGAAGAACCTGTCCAAGCTCTTTTTGTAATAAATCAATATCTTCTTTGGTGAGTTGTTTATCTATCTTTCCTTGGTTAATTGAATATGATGGTTCCCCTTCCATAATTACATGTCCATTCATCCTAAGCCTTTTTATATTGGTACAATATTGTAAATCTTTTATCGTACTATAATAGCCCGAACAACCAATATTTATTTTAGTTATTTTCTTCAAGTCTTTATAGGTAACTGT
>NZ_CBDLAM010000030.1:0-20265 GCF_965301125.1 Anaerosporobacter sp.
CTATATACTTAAATACATCAACTCCCATGACCAATTATCTAAAACCTTGGTTCAAGATCTTTGATTTTGATAATCTGTCATGGGAATTTTATTTCATTACAACATTATGATTCCTTTTTATATTTCTTTGTATTTCTTTGTATTTCTTTGTATTTCTTTGTATTTTTTATATGCCTTTACATGCCTATTAACATTTCCGCAATTTTGATATCTTCTGGTGTGGTCACTTTAATATTCTTATAGCTTCCTTCTACTATTTGTATTCTATGCTTACTTCCGTGCTCAACAATCATAGCATCATCTGTTATTTCAAGATTGCTATCTTTCATTACTTCTTCATACGACTTCATTAATAGCTCTAGTTCAAAAGCTTGGGGAGTCTGTATGATATACGTTAGACTTCTCTTTGGAGTATAATCTATACCCCCCGTTTCATCTGCAATTTTAATAGTATCCTTAGTAGGTACTGCAACCACTACTGCATTATTACATGTTACACCTTCTATTGTATCCTCTATAATCTTTTGTGTGATAAGTGGTCTAGCTGCATCATGTATTAATATATAGCAGTTTTCACCACTTTGAATATCTTCTGTGCTTTCTTTAATTGCTTGTAATGCATTGTTTACAGAAAGATAACGCTCCTTACCGCCAACAACAACACTCTTAACCTTCTTGAAACTGTACTTATCTACGATATGCTCCTTGCAATAATCAACTTCCTCTTTCCCTACCACTAATACAATTTGATCTACTTGACTATCCTGAAATGCTTTTAACGAATAATAGAGCATTGGCCTTCCAAGTATACTCATATATTGCTTTGCCACTTTGGACTCCATTCTACTTCCCTGTCCTGCTGCCAATACCACTGCAATATAATTATTTTTCTTTACCATACTATATTCCTTTCCAAAGCATCATACTATGTATCATACTTTGTATTGATTATCTAACTAGAATATCGATTTATTTCATTGTCTTTGTCCAATCTTTAAGTTAGGTACTGCATTTAAGTCAAGTCCATGTCTTGTCCCGTTTTTATATTCAAAATATGCTGCAGACGCAATCATGGCTGCATTATCAGTACAATAAATAGGCGATGGACAAAATAACGATAATCCATGTTTTTTACACGCTTGTTCCATACCATTTCTTAATCCCTTATTAGAAGCCACTCCTCCTGCTAAGGCCACTTTTGTCATTCCATACTCTTTCGCTGCAGCCATTGTTTTAGATACTAAAACATCTACAACAGCCTCTTGAAATGATGCGGCAATATCTGCATGATTCACTTCTAATCCTTTCATCTCACAATGATTAATGTGATTTAATACAGCCGATTTTACACCACTAAAGCTAAAATCAAATGGCGCACCTTCTATATTTGCACGTGGAAATGCAATCGCCTTACCATCACCTTCTTTTGCAAGCGCATCAATCTTTGGTCCACCTGGATAGCCTAATCCAATTGCTCTAGCCACCTTATCGAACGCCTCACCTGCTGCATCATCTCTTGTTCTTCCAATGATCTCATATTGGCCATATTCTTTAACTATTACTAAATGTGTGTGTCCCCCTGATACAATTAGACATAAGAATGGCGGCTCTAATTCTTTATTCTCAATATAATTAGCAGACACATGTCCTTCAATATGATGTGTTCCTACAAGCGGTATACCTGTTGCATAACTAATTGCTTTTGCTTCTGCAACACCTACTAATAACGCTCCCACTAAACCTGGTCCATAGGTTACACCAATCGCATCAATATCTTCAAATGTAACCTTAGCTTCTTCCATTGCCTCTTCTATAACCTGATTAATCTTCTCTATATGTTTTCTAGAGGCGATTTCTGGTACAACTCCACCATATAATTTATGAAGGTCTATTTGCGAAGATATTACATTTGATAAAACTTCTCTTCCGTTCTTTACTACAGCTGCTGCTGTTTCATCACAAGATGATTCAATTCCTAAAATCAATATATCTCTTTCCATACGCTATCTCCTAAGCAAACTCTATACGTTTTATGATTTATTAATAACACATTCTCAATACTTTCATTATATCCATATATCAGCAGACAGGGCACTCATGTAAAGCGATTCTTTACATTCATGCCCTATTAACTGCTCCTTACAATATATCAACAACCTTCTTCGATGACGGTCCATCTTCCTTTATTACTTATCAAGATCGGTAGGCGAAGTCATTTGCCATCCTAGTATTCTCCACTTCTCTTGATCATCTTTTCGAAGGATGTACCTTTCATAAGTTTTTGTAACTTCACTATCCTTTAATGTATAGGTTGCAATAATACTTGCATAATCCCTATCATCTTTACTCCAATACGTAACAGAACTACTCTTAGCAACAGCACTGGTAATAAATTTTCTGTTATTCTTTTGATAGTCAAGAAGCTCTTCTTTTAAATCTTTCAATTGCGAATCAATTGGATTTTGTTCTAATAACTCTTGATCAAACAACACTCTTTGTTGTGCCATAATCTTTTTAATTGTATCATCGTCTAACTTATTTTCATAATAACAAGCAATTATCTCATTATATTTAATAATTACTTCACGTGGTGTACTTGGATAATCTATTTCAAGATCAGTACCAATAACATTCTGCACTTGTTCTGCTAAATCTTCCTGCTCCGCTTTTTTTGTATCTCTGTTGACTAAAAAGATATATAGTGCCACCAGTATTATTGTTCCTATAACAACAATTAACCACTTGTTGCGACGCTCCTTTTTACTTACCGCCATAGCGATACCCCCTTGCATATCCTTATATAACTAATTTTCATCAAATAATAAGGTGTTAGATTTTCCATCTTTTGCAGTCTTTGTATTACCAAATATGTCTCTGGCTTCTTGTACATACTCATCAGGACGAATCAGTGATGGACTATAATGTGTAAGCCATAACTCTCTTACCTCTGCTTGCATAGCTAAAGTTGCTGCTTCTTTAAAAGTCATGTGTTTATGGGCTATCGCTTTTTCTTCCATGCCCTTTTCACCATACATACCCTCACAGATAAATAGATCTGAATTGCTAGCATTTTCTACTATACTTGGAACCGGTCTAGTATCTGTACAATATGTCACTTTAATTCCCTTACGAGCCTCTCCTAATACCATCTCTGGCGTAAAACGTATTCCAGCCTCTTCTATAATCTCTCCCTTTTGTAGACGGCTCCAATACTTTTGTGGTACATTATTCTCACTCGCCTTATCTAGATTAAATTTACCTGCACGTGGTACACAAATACTGTATCCGTAGCAAGTAATATTGTGACTTACTCGAAAGGCTTTAATAACATAATCATTAATATGGAATGTCTCTTCTGCTCCTGTTATCTCTTTAAAGATAATTTCAAATGGTAATTCTGGAGCTATTACTCTTAGGGCATTGACAACACGTTCAAGTCCTTTTGGTCCAATCATTACTACAGGCTCTGTTCGATCAGAATTCCCCATAGATAATAACAATCCTGGTAAGCCGCTAATATGATCTCCATGGTAGTGTGTAAAACAGATTACATCAATAGGATGAACACTCCAGCCTTTTTCTCTTATTGCTATTTGAGTTCCCTCACCACAATCTATTAACAAGCTGCTTCCATTCAATCTAGTCATCAGCGACGTTAACCATCTATTTGGTAGTGGCATCATACCACCTGACCCTAACAAACTTATATCTAACATCTATTATCCTCTCTACCTTTAATTATCGGTCTTTATCTCTGTATTATTAACATTTCGACTTCATCTTAACACATTTTAGCAAATTCTTCAATGAACGTAGATACAAAAAAAATTGTATATGACGGCTTGTCCATATATCGCGAGACAAATTATCATATACAATTCCTATTATCTATTCAATTATAACTATTGATACGGTATTGCAATCTCTATCCACTTCCCCTTAAATGACTTCTCCCTTAACGGAGATATCAACAGGTATCACAAAGGTTGAAACCATCTTATTATAGCAGTCTTCGCATACATTAAAAGAGTGGACTTGCAGATCCATATCAGAAAAGTACCCCCATTCTTTCTTTGCAGTAAAAACATCTTCTTTAAGTATTCCATGATCAAACTTTAATTTTTTTCCACAGACATTACAATTCATTTCTTTATGCTTCGCCTCTTTAAGCCACTTCACTGCTTACACCTCCTGCCATCAACGCAATACCTATATTATATAAGAAAATCCCCAAATATTGTAGTGGGAATTACTTGTAAAGCCACATAATAACTGCATCTTCCACTGGTTTTTCATAGAACCGTTTTCTAGTTCCCACATTCTTAAAACCAAGTTTTTCATATAAATGAATTGCCGGATTATTACTTGCTCTTACTTCTAAGGTAAAATTGCACGCACCTTTATCTTTCGCACGCTTTATCAGTTCTCTTAACATAACCGTAGCAACATGTGCATTTCTATAATTCTCTTTTACAGCTACATTTGTTATTTGACCTTCATCCTGAATAACATATAGCCCACAGTATGCAACAATCTCTTCCTGCTTATGCACAACTAGATAGATACACATATCCTGATTCAAAGAATCCATAAAGGATTGTTTGCTCCAAGGATCTGAAAAAATATTCTTTTCAATCTGAGTTACCTGTTCTAAATCGCCTTCTTCCATCATCCTAATTTGGAACACTTTAATTACTCCTTTTCGCTGAGCTTCTGATTTGCTCTATTCTTTTCAGCAAGTTCTCGTTCAGCTTGAGATAATCTTAGATACTCTGGTTTATGATCACGTGCTGTAACCATCTTCCCATCTTCATAATATCGACATGCAAGCGCCCCAATCGCTCCCGCTCTTTGCCTAGCCAAATGAATCTGACTAAGTACATATGGAACCTTTACATATTCAGCGATTTGTTTCTGATAAACAGGTACGCCATCTCCTAAGAACATGACTTTCTTCCCTTTAGCATTAATTTCATCAAGTATGTCAGTAAGTGCAACAGCACATTGTTGCTTAACTACTTGGAATTCTCCATCTATATACTCATAGAGGCCTGTGTATACTTGATTCCTCTTTGCATCCATTAAAGGGCAAATGATATAATCAGTAGCACCAATATTATAGGCTAGTCCATCTACAGTAGGTATTTCAATAATTGGCTTATTAAGGGCTAGTCCAAGGCCTTTTGCTGTAGAAGAGCCGATCCTAAGACCCGTAAATGATCCTGGTCCCATAGCAACTGCTATAGCATCAATATCTTTCAAATCCACTTCCAACATCTTCACAACGGCGTCAAGCATTGGTAGTAATGTCTGTGAATGCGTTTTTTTATAGTTTATTGTATATTCACCTATCAATTCATTCTCAGAAACAATTGCTACAGAAGCAACTAATCCAGAGCTATCTATTGCTAAGATCTTCATATTTACTCCCTTCTTTCTTCAATTGTTATCTTCCTGTAATCAAATCCTTTTTCTAAGTCTTTCTCAATCTTGATTACAGTAAATTTATCAGGTAGAATCTCTTCTATTAGATTTGCCCATTCAATCAGGCATACTCCTTCACCATAGAAATAATCTTCATATCCGATTTCTTCCATCTCTTCTACATCAGCGATACGATATACGTCAAAGTGATAGAACGGGATTCTTCCTGATTGATATTCTTGCACAATTGTGAAAGTAGGGCTACAAATGGGTTCATCAATTTGTAACCCATCTGCAAATCCTTGAGTAAATACGGTCTTACCAACACCTAAATCGCCTAGGAGACAAAATATATCTTTTTTATTTGCTTTTTTCCCAAGATCATATCCCAACTGATACGTCTCTTTTTCACTTAAACTTTCTATAACCATACGAACTCCAATCTATCTACTTCCCTTAAGTTTGCATTTCTTCGCATCTACATGGTTTCTAATTAATTCCATAAACTCCGCTTTTTGCTCTCCCATCTGAGATTTCGGGAGAATATAGCCTGTTACTTTTGAGAAATAAATAATAACCAGATTCTTGGTTTCTACCACCTTATAAGTATCATCCCATGACAATTCAGCTTGTTGGTCATTCTGTTTAACAACAATTCCATTATCGCTAAACTCATAATCAAGCGGAATCTTAAACATAGGATTTAGACACACTTGTTGTCTTGCTTTAAAACGCAACTGGATTGGATTCACTATAGTGAATAGTGAAGCTATTAACAATAACAATATATTCTGATAAGCATCTGATTTACCAAGACCTATAAAGAAGAATACTAACGCCACTAAGCTGATACCGACACCTACTAATCCAGCTACACTGGTATATGCATGTCTTAGTAAGAACTCATACATATCTGAAACTTTCAACTCAATTTTAAAGTTTACCCTTTTGCTCATCTGTAAGTTCCTGCCTTTCCTAACCGTCGACGCAACTTACCTTACCCAATTGTTACGTCGATATGCTTTTCTACTTTATTATAGCAGATACTTGCAAAAAGACAACGGGTAATCCACTAAATCCTGCTTCTTAGTGATTTATAAACATAATAGCTGACAACGCCCATTAAAATTCCCTTTACTATGTTGAATGGTGTGATACCATATAAAACAATTGTTCCTAGATCCTTAATTGCTGGAACCATTGGTGATGCTACACCAATAACATTCTCCATTCCTCCAAACGCAACAGCATATAGCGGAATCATTACAAAATAATTCGCTAAACCACCCACTGCTACCATTAATAATGTAGCTACTCCAAACGACACCCAAGTGCGTCCTTTCCCCTTCATACGTCTAAACAAAATACATGCAGGTAACACAAACGATGAACCAATTACAAAGTTCGCCAACTCACCAACACCACTTGTGGTTGAAGCTGTAATTGCTTTAATTAAATTCTTAATTAATTCGATAACTACGCCAACCGCTGGTCCATAGAAAATACCACCTACAATCGCAGGAACATCACTGAATTCAAGCTCTAAAAAACCAATGAATTTGAATGGCAAATGTATTAGCATTAGTACATATGCTATTGCTGATAGAAATGCAATCATCACAAGGTTCTTAGTAGAGAAAATCTCCTTACTTGCTACGGCAGTAGCTGATTTTAAATGTTCTGTTTTTGTTTGATTAGTCATTACAATCTCTCCTTATTATTTACTTTCTCTTGCACATACTATGTATTACCTCTGCGCAAGGTAATCTAAGAAGGTTCTGGAGCGCTTTATCTTATAACAAAGCGAAGCATTTTATGTACTAGCAAATTCGAATACATAAAAAAGCCCTGAATATTTTATTCAGGGCTTGTGCTATTCATCATCAATCATTACGAATAGAATTAGACCATAATCTAATTCTATTGTGTTAATAATATCAAATGTTGTCTTCTCTCATCCAGACTATACTGTCGGTTTTGGAATTGCACCAAATCAACTGCTACCAGCTCGCGGACTTTACCGCCGATCGGGAATTTCACCCTGCCCCGAAGAACTCTCTTATTCTATTTTGTTATAGCTTTATGCAACTGATTCGTTGCTTATACTGTTATAATATACCCACTTCTTTATTATGTCAACAGCTATAATTACATCTTCATTGTTAATTGAATTCTCTTCTTAGCCAAATCTACAGCCATTACCTTGACATCCACAATATCTCCGACACTTACCACATCAAGCGGATGCTTTACGAATTTCTTATCTGTCAATTGTGAAATATGAACAAGTCCATCTTGGTGAACCCCGATATCTACGAACGCACCGAAATCAATAACATTTCTAACTGTACCTTTCAAAATCATACCAGGTTCTAAGTCTTCCATTGCTAGTACATCGGTCCGAAGAATTGGTTTTGGCATCTCTTCTCTTGGATCTCTTGCTGGTTTTTCTAATTCCTTTACAATATCTTCTAAAGTTATTGTTCCTATTCCTAGCTCACCTGCTGTTTTACTTTTGTCTGTAATCTTACTACCAAGTCTTGATAATACAGGTTTACCTGCTTCGTCTTTTTTAGTGATATCAGCTAGAGTATAGCCTAGGGTATCCAATAGTGATTTTGCTGCCTCGTATGTTTCTGGATGCACACTTGTAGCATCTAACGGATTATCTCCCTCTGAAATTCTCATGAAACCGGCACATTGTTCATATGCTTTTGTTCCAAGCTTTGCAACCTTTAATAATTGTTTACGATTAGTAAATCTTCCGTTCTCCTCACGATAAGCAACAATATTCTTTGCAATCACCTTAGTGATACCTGATATATATTCAAGCAACGATGCACTTGCTGTGTTCAAGTCGACACCTACTTTATTTACACTATCTTCAACGACACCGGATAATGCTTCTCCAAGTTTCTTCTGATTCATATCGTGTTGATATTGACCTACACCAATTGCTTTTGGTTCTATCTTAACAAGTTCAGCCAGTGGATCTTGAAGTCTTCTTGCAATTGACGTAGCACTTCTTTGACCAACATCAAAGTTTGGAAACTCTTCCGTTGCTAATTTACTTGCAGAGTATACACTTGCACCCGCTTCATTTACAATAATATATTGAACGGGACGCTTCATCTCTTTAATCATCTCTGATACGATTAATTCCGATTCTCTCGATGCAGTTCCATTACCTATTGAGATTAAGGTAATGTTATACTTCTCGATTAATGCTTTCACAACTTTCTTTGCTTCTTCTACCTTGTTTTGTGGTGCAGTAGGGTATACAACCGTTGTATCAAGCACTTTCCCTGTCGGATCCACTACCGCTAATTTACAACCAGTACGGAATGCTGGATCCCAACCAAGTACAGTTTGTCCCACAATTGGAGGTTGCATAAGAAGTTGTTCTAAATTCTTTCCGAATACTTTAATAGCTCCATCTTCTGCTTTCTCAGTTAATTCATTGCGAACCTCACGTTCGATAGCCGGTGCTATTAATCGGTTGTAACTATCTTCAACTACTTTAACTAATAAATCTGTTGTATATACATTATCCTTTCGAATAACTTGTTTCTCTAGATATCTTAAAATCTTTTCTATAGGGGCATTCACCTTAACAGTTAGAATCTTCTCTGACTCACCGCGATTTAACGCAAGCACACGATGCCCTGCAATCTTAGCAATTGTCTCTTCAAAGCTGTAATACATCTCATATACAGATTCTACCTTATCATCCTTTGCAACAGATGTAATCGTTCCTTCTTGCATCGTAACTTTACGAATATAGATACGATAGTCGGCTTCATCTGAAATACTTTCAGCAATAATATCCATTGCACCAGCAATGGCATCTTCTACCGTAAGAACTTCCTTATCCTCAGATAAGAATGCTACCGCTTCTTCTTCCACTGGTTTTGTAAGCATTTGCATTACAATTAGATTTGCAAGCGGTTCTAAACCTTTCTCTTTAGCAATTGTGGCTCTTGTTCTTCTCTTTGGTCTATAAGGACGATAGAGGTCCTCCACCACTACTAAAGTAGATGCTTCAAGAATTTGTTTCTTCAGTTCTTCTGTAAGTTTTCCTTGTTCTTCTATGCTTGCTAATACAGAAGCTTTTTTATCCTCGAGATTACGTAAATATAACAATCTTTCATGTAAATTACGTAAGACTTCATCGTTCAGCGATCCCGTTACTTCCTTACGATATCTAGCAATAAACGGTATGGTGTTTCCTTCATCAATCAACTTTACAGTCGCTTCTACCTGCTCTAGTCTTATTCCCAATTCTTCTTTTAACTGTTTTAAAATATCCATGTGAACAAACTCCTTTACGACTTTCTTATAAATTCTTCCTTACATATTGGGCAAGTAATACAGATCTTTCCTTTTCCCTTTGGAACACGCACAGTCTTTCCACACTTTGGACATTTATAATAACGATGTGTTTTATCTTTGCTACGTTCTACCTTTTTTCTAAATGTATTTCGAATCGGATTCCAAAAAGATAAGAACTTCTGATTCTCATCATATCTTTTTCTTATATTTCTTGAAAATGTTCTAAAATAGCAAATAAACAGCGGTATCAATGACAACGTTGAAAGAAAATGTGTGTTCGGAAAAATTCCCACTATTGTTAGTATAACCGAAATTATAAGAAGTGCAATAGACAATTGATCCACTCCATACCTACCATTCATAACTCTCCTTAACCAATCCATACTAATTCCTCGCTTTCTATTATTTCTATTATTTCTATTACTCCTACCGCAAAACTCAATTTACTTTCTACATAGCTTCTTAGATGACATAGTATGACACGAAACACGCTACACACCTAAGTACTTCTAAGTGTGTGCTATACAGAATTCAAATGGTACGGAACCACCTTCGATTCGGCAGCCTGCCTCAGCTCAGGCTGGTTCGGCTTCCATGCCTCACCTTCCTAGCTCATGAAACACACACTAAGAAGTACTACGGTGTTTCGCTATCGTTTCTTAGTCATACCATATCATCTAAGAAGCAATTGTACAATTTGAGAGTTTTGCTTTACTACTTTAATAGCAGAAAAACAAACAAACTCTATGAGCGAATACTCATTTATTCATCGCACTATAATTAAGTACTACTGGACACCCAATTTTGAGTTTATTAAACTTTCAATAAGTTATATTAAGTTACTAGAAATAATAATGCTAAATCGAGAGAAATACAATTAAATAATTATTAAAAAAGTATATAACTATAGTTATGAAGTATTATTACCAGTCTTGAATTTGACATTTTTGTTGTAGTGATAGTCTTATAATGAAACAGTAATGGCGGAATACTTTACGCAGAATGCACCACAACATATATCAAACTTTTGCAAAATCCCCTTTAGATGCACTACCCTATTTTTAGCAACTGAGTACAATGATATGCGACGTCAAAAAAACAACCTTCCATAAGGTGTGTGACTAAGGCGAACATTTATGTCCGCCTTAAGGCATACACCGTTGGAAGGTTGTTTTTATTGCCGGCGTGTGAATGTACACAGTTGCTAAAAATAAATCTACAACTAATTTTGCAAAAGTTTTTCAACAACGTATACGCATTCTGTTTTTAGAACTATAAGCCTAAAGCAAATTTTTCATGAACCGCATTTGTTGCTACTTCAACTGATTTGTCGTCAATTAATACAGTTACGCGAATTTCTGATGTTGCAATCATCTTGATGTTTACTTGTACATCATATAATGCTTCAAACATCTTAGCAGCTACGCCTGGGTTTGACATCATACCACCACCAACGATTGATACTTTGGCAACATTTCTTTCAACGTCTACTGACTGGCATTTTAAGCTTCCTTCGCTATGTCTCTTGATAATTTGAACTGCTTCATCTACTGCATCTTCTGTTACCGTAAAACTGATATCTTTTGTTCCTTCGCGTCCAATTGATTGAAGAATGATATCCACATTAATGTTATGGTTTGCTAAATGATTGAATAATTTGAATGCTACTCCTGGTGTATCTTGTAACCCTACTACTGAAATACGTGCTACATTTCTATCTGCTGCTACTCCACTTACTAACATTTTTTCCATTTTAACTTCCTCCTTAACAACGGTTCCTTCTGATGTGTTTAAACTTGAGCGCACTACTAGTGGTACTCCATACTTTTTAGCCATTTCAACAGACCTATTGTGTAGAACACCAGCTCCTAATGTAGCTAAGTCTAACATCTCGTCATAAGTAATCTCATCAAGTTTTTTTGCATTCTTTACAATTCTTGGATCTGCCGTAAATACACCATCAACATCAGTATAGATTTCACATGCATCAGCATGTAAAACCGCAGCAAGAGCAACTGCTGTTGTATCGGATCCTCCCCTTCCAAGTGTAGTGTAATCATCATATTGATTTATACCTTGGAAACCTGTTACGATAACAACCTTCTTTTCTTCAAGTTCATGCTTAATTCTTTCTGTATCAATTCGTTTTAATCTTGAATTTCCATATACAGAAGTCGTGTGCATAGCTACTTGGAATGCATTTAGAGAAATAGCAGGAACTCCTAATGAGTCCATAGCCATCGCCATAAGTGCTACAGAAGTTTGCTCGCCAGTTGTTAATAACATATCTAACTCTCTCTTAGAAGCTTTTGGATTAATATCCTTAGCCATATCTAAAAGTACATCAGTTTGCTTACCCATTGCAGATAATACAACAACCACTTGGTTGCCTTTTTGATAGTCTTCCATACATCTTTTTGCAACATTAAAGATTCTCTCTTTGTTTGCTACAGATGTTCCGCCAAATTTTTTTACTATTAGCATAACTGCCTCCTATACTATATACATATATTTAGAATGCGCAACTAAAAACTTACGCAAAAATGCACTTATAAAATGGAAATGCTACAACATAGTAGCCTCTTAAGACAATAAATTACTCCTTCTCATCTTCCAATAATTTATTTATCATTTTATAGCCTTCTTCTACATAAATTTTGCTGTCTTTTGCTTCTCTTTCATTATAATGCCATGTAGCTTTCTTATCAACTGTACTATCATAGAGTAGATATGGTACCGGATCACTTGTATGTGTTCTACACCAAATTGGGGTAGGGTGATCTGGCATAATTAATATTCTATATGGTTCTCCCGATGCATCCATCTCTTCTTTTACAACCTTAATCACTCTCTCATCTAAGAATTCAATTGCTGTGATTTTGTTAGGGATACTCCCCTGATGACCCATCTCATCTGGTGCCTCAATATGAATGTATACAAAATCACATCCATCTTCTATTAATGCTTTAACTGCAGCATGTGCTTTACCTTCATAATTTGTATGTAACGTACCATCGGCGCCTTCCACTTCAATATTCAACATGCCTGCTCCAACAGCAATACCTTTTAGTAAATCAACTGCTGAAATCATTGCACCCTTTTTGCCAGTCTTGCCTTCAAAGGAATCTAATGCCGGTCTAGTACCTGCACCCCAGAACCAAATTGAATTTGCTTTATTAAGTCCTTTTTTAGCCCTCTCAACGTTCAATGGATGATTATTTAATATATCATAACTTTTCTTCATCATATCTCTTAGCTTGGTATCCTCTGGCAAGTAAGAACTGATCACTTTACCAAGAATATCATGAGGGGGAGTAAGTTCAACTACCTCTCCTTTATCCCATATTGTTAAATGTCTGTAACTTGTTCCCACATAATATTTATATACATCTGATTCTAATTGGTTACGAACAGCTTCTAACAATATAGCTGCATCTTCTGTAGATATTTCACTTGAACTATGGTCAATAATCGTCTTCTCTTCATATGGAAGATTATCATCTGAAACCGTTACGATATTACAACGAAGTGCTATATCAGTGGGTTTCATATCTACACCTATACTCAATGCCTCTAAAGGTGAACGTCCTGTATAGTATTTCTTAGGATAGTATCCAAGTACAGCAAGGTTAGCTGTATCACTTCCTGGTTTCATACCTTCTGGTATTGTTTTTGCAAGTCCAATCTCTGATTTCTCTGCTAGGGCATCCATCATAGGTGTCTTTGCATACTCAAGTGGCGTTTTCTTACCAAGCTCTTCTAGCGGTTCGTCAGCCATTCCATCTCCTAATACAACAATATACTTCATGTCTTTTCTCCCTTTCATCAACTGCAGAGTTTCCTGCTTATGTATTTACACAGGCTGCTGCTATAATCTATTGTTCAAGAGATTGTAATGTTAAGAGTTGTAACTATTAGATGAATAATAGCCACAGACTCCAAAACATACAATACTCTTATAGTTAAAGCAATAAAATTAGAAACTTACACGAATTCTGCTAAGCATATTCGTCAGCTGTGTTTGTTTCTGAGCAAATTCACCTTCTGCTATTTCTTTTGTAATGAAAGCATATTCACCAGCAACAACTTCTTCAACATCGATAACTTCACCAAATAACTCATTTACTTTAGCGATATTACTATTCTTATCTCCAGTTAAGCGAACAAAGAATTTATGTTTCGCTTGCTTGATATCAGATAATTCTAATTTCTTACTACTCCATAGTGTCATTATATTCGTACCAAGATGCTTTGCTGCATCTACTACATCAGCGACTACCGCACTTGCTGTTGGCAATTTACCTGCACCTCTACCATAGAACATAACATCGCCAAGTACATTACCACTTACGAAGATTCCGTTGAATACATCATTAACACCCGCTAATGGATGTTCTTCACTAATCATCATTGGTGCAACCATTGCAAATACTTCATCATTCACTTTCTTGCTTGTTCCGAATAACTTGATGCTTGCATTTAATTCTTTAGCATACTTCATATCAACGTCAGTAATCTTTGTGATTCCTTCTGTATAGATATCTTCATAATCCACTTGCATACCAAATGCCAATGAAGATAATATTGCAATCTTTCTACAGGCATCGTAACCTTCTACGTCTGCTTCTGGATTACGTTCTGCATAACCTTTGTCTTGCGCATCTTTTAGCACTTCATCAAATGCAAGACCTTCTTTACTCATCTTAGTTAAGATGTAATTTGTTGTTCCATTAAGAATACCTGTGATTTCTTCAATTTCATCTGCTGTTAAGGATTGATTTAATGGACGAATGATAGGGATTCCACCACCAACACTTGCTTCAAATAAGAAGTTAATATGTTTTTGCTTAGCAATCTCTAATAACTCCGCACCATGCTTTGCGACTAATTCTTTATTAGAAGTACAGACGCTCTTTCCTGCTAATAATGCTTTCTTAACGAAAGTATAAGCTGGCTCAACACCACCCATCACTTCCACTATAATTTGCACATCTGGATCATTAAGAATAACGTCATAATCATGAACAATTTTTTCTTGAATCGGATCACCTGGGAAATCTCTTAAATCTAATACATATTTAACATTAAGCTCATTTCCTGCTTTCTTATTAATACTTTCTTGGTTGGTATTTAATACTTCAATAACACCTGACCCAACCGTACCATAACCTAACACGCCGATATTTAACATATTGTCACTCCCTAGCTAATATTTTTAAATAATGAATTCCGTCTAACTCTTCCAATGCATCGATTAATACAGACAAACTTACACTCGATGGAAGAACTTCTACACTGATTGTAACCATGGCAATTCCATTAACCGGAATACTTTGATGTATAGTTAATATGTTTGCTCCATTCTGTGCAACAAGATTAAGAACCTTCGACAGTAATCCAGGTTCATCATCCATTTGCAACATAAATGTAATTGTCTTGCCTCTAGAGTTATCATGAAACGGAAAGATATCGTCTTTATATTTATAAAACGAACTTCGACTTATACCAACTGCATCTGTTGCTTCTTGTACAGTAATAACTTTTTCTGAATCCAGTAAATGTTTGGCTTCAACTACTTTAAGAAGTACTTCAGGAACTGCTTTTTTCTTTACAATAAAGTATTTATCTTCTTCTAACTTATTATTCATAACTGCTCCTATTCACCTACTATGGTGTTTGTATAGGAAATACACTTGTTTTTCCTAGGAAGATATTAACACACTTCAATTTCGAATGCAACCTTTTTATAAATATTCTCTATAATGCATAAAAAAAGATAGATTTCTGACATATATTCTCGTAAGCAACCAAAAATCTACATCAGAAACCTATCTTTAATTATTATATACTGCATACATTTACTTCTGTTATTGCTTATCCATGTATTATTATAAGCTATTCTTATGCCGATTCAGCGATTCTCTGCATCTCACCTTTTTCCGCTTCACTCAGTGTACCATCTAAATTTAGTAATACAACCAATCGCTTTTCCACATCTGCCACATAATTAATATACGCAGTACTTTCCGTACGAATAATAGTAGGAGCTTCATGAATATTGCTTCCTGCTATTTCAACGATTTCATTAACAGAATCAACTTCAAATGCCATCATGATATCTCTTGATTTCGTTACGATTAGTTTCGTATTCTCGTCAACAGACTTCTTAGAAAGACCAAATTTATTTCTTAAGCTATATACCGGAATTACATCTCCTCTTAAGTTAATAATCCCTTCAATAAAACTTGGTGCGTTAGGTATTGGTACGATATCCATATATTTTTCTATAGCTTTAACATATAAAATCCCTATTCCAAACTCTTGGTCTCCTAGTTTAAATATAACTTGCTTCGTGTTTTCCATACTTACTCCTCCTTATTTTTACCCATACTTAACCATTTTAAGTATGCATTAATAAAAGGATCAATATTTCCATCTAGAACACTTATTACATTCCCTACTTCTTCATTCGTTCTATGATCCTTTACCATTGTATATGGTTGCATTACATAGGATCGGATCTGGCTTCCCCAGCCGATTTCCTTTTGTTCCCCACGAATATCAGATTCTTTTTCCAGACTCTCTTGTTGCTTTAACATATAAAGCTTAGCCTTTAACATCTGCATAGCTTTATCTTTGTTTTGAAATTGTGATCTTTCATTCTGACATTGTACTACAATACCAGTTGGAAAATGAGTAATACGAATTGCTGATGATGTTTTGTTAATATGCTGTCCACCAGCACCACTCGAACGATACGTATCAATTCTAATATCATCATCTTTGATTTCAATATCAATATCCTCTTCTATATCTGGCATTACGTCACAGGAAACAAAAGATGTCTGACGCTTTCCCGCAGCATTAAATGGTGATATACGAACAAGACGATGTACCCCTCTCTCTGATTTAAGATACCCGTATGCATTCTCACCATTTACCTGCAAAGTAACAGATTTTACACCAGCCTCCTCGCCATCTAGATAATCTAGAACTTCAGTAGTGAAGCCTTTCTTATCTGCCCAACGTTGATACATTCTGAATAGCATATTAGCCCAGTCACAACTCTCTGTACCGCCTGCACCCGCGTGTAAAGTAATAATTGCGTTATCTTTATCATACTCCTCTGAAAGCAATGTTGCAACACGCAAGTCCTCAAATTCTTTCACAAATTCATTCATTGCTTCCTCTACTTCAGATACTAAATCAGAATCATTTTCTTCATAACCCAATTCTATTAGAGTCTGGACATCTTCATATGCTTGCATTAATTCATCAAACTTTTCAATTGTTGTTTTTAGCTCTTTAATCTCCTTCATATAATCTTGAGATGCTTTCGCATCTTCCCAGAAGGATGGCTTTTCCATAATTTCTTCAATCTCTTGGACTCTTAGCTTCTTACTCGCTAAGTCAAAGTGAATCCCCCACTTCTTTTAGTGGTTTCTCATACGTACCTAACGTATATTTGTATTGATCTAATTCAACCACTATTTTCACCTCTTTCTTCTTTCTAAATTAAGCAGATTTTCTATTCGCTTTATTTCGGAACCATTAAGGTTACATAAGGTAAAAGGGACGTTGCTTATTACCCGTCCCTTTTTATTATATCATTTTAATAATTCTTACCACAACATTGTTTGTATTTCTTTCCACTTCCACATGGACATGGATCATTTGGTTGAACCTTCTTACCAGTACGTTTTACTGGTCCTTTAGCAGATTCATCTTTGTTTGTTCCTGTAACCTTAGCTACTTCTTCTCTTTCTACGTTCTGTTCAATTCTTACATGCATTAACGCACGAACAGTATCTTCAGAAATAGCCGATATCATTTCATCAAACATTTCAAATCCCATGAATTTGAATTCTACTAGTGGATCTCTCTGTCCATATGCTTGTAATCCAATACCTTGACGTAATTGGTCCATATCATCAATATGATCCATCCATTTTCTATCAATAACTTTTAATAAGATAACGCGTTCAATTTCTCTTAACTGTTCAATTTCAGGGAACTCCGCTTCTTTTGTCTCATACAATTTAACAGCTTTTTCTTTTAACTCTTGGATCAATTCATTTTTCTTCATTGTTTCCATTTGTTCTTTTGATAATTCAACTTCATCAATCGGAATTACTGGTATTAATAACTCATTTAATTCTGCTAAATCCCATTCTTCTGGCAATTGATCATCGCTGATACAACGGTTAACAAATTTCTCTACGTTGTCAGTAATCATCTTATAGATTGCATCTCTCATACTTTCGCCATCAAGAACTTTTCTACGCTCAGCATAGATGATTTCTCTTTGGTCATTGTTAACTTGATCGTATTCAAGAAGATTCTTTCTGATACCATAGTTGTTGTTTTCAATTTTTTTCTGTGCCTTTTCAATTGCACTAGATAACATCTTATGCTCGATTTGCTCTCCATCTGGAAGTCCTAATGAAGTGAACATAGTCATTAACTTCTCAGAACCAAACAAACGCATAAGATCATCTTCAAGCGAGATAAAGAATCTTGATTCACCTGGATCACCTTGTCGACCTGCACGACCTCTTAACTGGTTATCGATACGTCTAGATTCATGTCTTTCTGTACCAATAATCTTAAGGCCACCTATATCAGTTACTCCTTCACCAAGTTTAATATCAGTACCACGACCTGCCATGTTTGTTGCAATTGTTACTGCACCATGTTGACCAGCATCTGCTATAATTTCAGCTTCTAATTCATGGAATTTTGCATTCAGTACTTTATGAGGAATGCCCTTCTTTTTAAGAAGTTCACTGATTTCTTCAGAAGCTTCAATTGTAATAGTACCTACTAGTACTGGTTGTCCCTTCTTATGACTTTCAATAATCTCATCCGCTACCGCATGTAATTTCTCACGTTTTGTTTTATATACTGCGTCTTGTCTATCAATTCTGGCAATTGGAAGATTCGTAGGAACTACGATAACATCCATTCCATAGATATCTCTGAATTCTCTTTCTTCTGTTAAGGCTGTACCAGTCATACCACATTTTTTTTGATATTTATTAAAGAAGTTCTGGAATGTGATTGTTGCAAGAGTTTTACTTTCTCTCTTAACCTTTACTTTTTCTTTTGCTTCAATTGCTTGATGCAAACCATCTGAATAACGACGGCCTGGCATAATACGTCCAGTAAATTCATCAACGATTAATACCTGATCATCTTTAACAACATAATCTTTATCTTTGAACATTAAGTTATGTGCACGTAATGCGAGAATAATATTGTGTTGGATTTCAAGATTTTCTGGATCTGCAAGGTTTTCAATACTGAAGAATTTCTCTACTTTATGAACACCTTCTTCTGTTAAACTTACATTCTTGTCTTTTTCGTTAACAACGAAGTCTCCATCTTCTTCTATCTCTTCTTTCATGATGGCTGCCATCTTTGTTAATTCAGGACTATCTTTTCCACGCTCTAATTGTCTCGCTAATAAATCACATGCTTCATATAATTTCGTAGACTTACCACTTTGACCAGAAATGATTAATGGGGTCCTAGCTTCATCGATTAATACAGAGTCAACTTCATCAATGACTGCATAGTGTAATCCACGCATAACTAATTGTTCTTTGTAGATTACCATGTTATCTCTTAAGTAATCAAAGCCTAGTTCATTGTTTGTTGCGTAAGTGATATCACATGCATATGCTTCGCGTCTCTCATCATTAGTCATACTGTTAAGAACTACACCAACAGTTAAACCTAAGAATCTATGAACTTTACCCATCTCTTCAGCATCACGATGTGCTAGATAATCATTTACTGTTACAATGTGTACACCTTGTCCTTCTAAAGCATTTAGGTAAGCTGGTAATGTTGATACTAATGTTTTACCTTCACCAGTTTTCATTTCAGTGATTCTTCCTTGGTGAAGAATTATACCGCCCAGTAACTGAACTCGATAGTGTCTCAATCCTAAAACTCTCTTTGAAGCCTCTCGAACAGTAGCATATGCTTCTACTAATATATCGTCAAGCGTTTCGCCATTTTCCAAACGATTTTTAAATTCTTTTGTTTTATTCTTTAATTCCTCATCCGATAGTTTAACAAATTCCGGTTCTAATGCTTCGATTTTATCAACAATTGGATTAATTCTCTTTAATTCACGCTCGCTATGTGTCCCAAATATTTTATTTACTAATCCCATTACTTTTCACTCCTATAATATTGGTGATATTCAAACTAAGTTCTATTGTATCATTAGTCCCCTCACTATTCAACTTATTTTTTTAAACAACCCCCATTCTTTTACATAATATACATATATATACATAGTCATTTCTCACTATAAACAAACACAAAAGTAAAGGGAGAAGAACCTCAGCAAGTACCTTCTCCCTTTACTATATATTTAATTATAATTCATTACCTACTAGAATTCTGGCTCAATTAAACCAAATGTGTTACCTTTACGTTTGTAAACAACATTAACTTCATCTGTATCTGCATTTCTGAATACGAAGAAGTTATGTC
>NZ_CBDLAM010000030.1:20275-28080 GCF_965301125.1 Anaerosporobacter sp.
GTTTGATTGCAAATCTCTTAGTACGAATAATATTAATCTCTTCATCGTCATAACTATCATCTTCAACAAACGCTTGGTTGAAGTTGATCGCAGATTGTTTTTGCTCAATTAATTTATTCTTATATTTTCTTAATTGTCGTTCGATTACTTCTTCTACTAAGTCAATTGACACATACATGTCTGTACTAACTTGTTCAGCTCTAACGATATGCCCCTTCATCGGAATTGTCACTTCTATTTTCTGTCTATCTTTTTGAACACTTAATGTTACATGAATTTCTGTTTCAGGAGTGAAATACCTTTCTAGTTTACCGATCTTTTCGTAAACTGCAGTTTTAAGTCCTTCTGTAACATCAATGTTTTTCCCGCTTATAATATATCGCATAATTTCCAGCTCCTTTTACTTTCAATTAGAAAATGACATTTGCTTTTGCGCTTATGCCTTTCCCCTTATCTATATTAAATAGCTTTCGCTTATTAATATCAACCTGACTAAAAAGGTTTTGTTATTATTATAGATATCTTTTTTGTGATTTAGTTAATATGTATTTCTTATACATGTATTATACCATAATTATAAAATTTATCAAGCATATTCCCCGAGTTTTTGCAGATACTTTTCACATATCTTCCAAGTTGTCTGATTTAATAAGTTAATTGTAAATAATTAAGCTAATATTCTTTGATTTAACAAGGCTATCTTAATATTATTTGACAATACTAATGTCAAGATAAATAACAAAAAAATCGTGTCGAATATGTTTTTTATCAAAAAAAACAAAACAAACATTCTATATTGACATGGTTATCCATACACAAATCTCACCTCATACACTGTGGATAATGTGGATAACTCCGTGTATAACTCAAAACACCTATAAAATATAGCTTGTCGACTGTGGATAACTTTAACCCATAATCCACATTCATAAATAATCTTTTTACATTTTTTACTAATTTCCAAAATTATTTTGTGCACTTTGCTAGTATTTATAATTTAGGTATTATTTTGCTGAATTAAATTAAATTTCATTTTACATAATTGTCACATATCTTGTCCTATTTGCAAGACAATTTTGTTATTTGATTTATTACTCACTGCCTTGCACTTTCGTCTCTAAAATACTTAATGTAAAAATGTATATTCTATTAAACAGAAAACGGATACACATATTATTATATGCGCATCCGCTTTTTTTATTATAACTATATACAATTAACTGTATTATTCCTATTAACGCACAATTCTTCTAGCGGTATAAGGTGTTCTGTAATTTACAGAAGAAATCTTAATACCTGATCTTGGATTACTAGCATGTACAACTTTACCGCCACCGATATAGATAGCAACATGATTAACTCTTCCTGATCCACCAGTATAGAATACTAAATCTCCAGCTTGTAAAGAACCCATATCTACACGAGTACCTGCAGTAGCCTGTGATGATGATGTTCTTGGTAAACTATAGCCAAAACTTCTATAAACAGATAATACAAATCCAGAACAGTCTGCACCGTTTGTTAAGCTTGTACCACCATATACATATGGATTACCAACAAACTTCTGTGCATAAGCTGCAATATCACTTCCAGTTCCTGATCCCTTAGATACTGTTGTGTTTGAAGAGCCACTTGATGAACTTGAACTACTTGATGAACTTGAGTTACTTGAGTTACTTGATGAGCTTGAGCTGCTTGATGAGCTTGAGCTACTTGATGAGTTTGAGCTACTTGAACTCGAGTTGCTTGATGAAGAGCTATTTTGTTGTTGCTGTTGTCTTCTTTCCTCTTCTTGTTCTCTTTGTAATCTAGCAGCTTGTTCTTCCTCTGCTTTACGTGCTTCTTCTTCCGCTTTCTTCTTAGCTTCTTCTTCTTCAATAGAGATTGCAGTTTCAAATTCAACTGTGATATCTACAAATTCTTTTGAAACATAACCAACTACACCGTTATCTTCATCTTCATCAGAACCACCATCGATAGAAACTTTAACCCATTCATCATACTCTTTAAGTATAACATATGATTCTTCAATTGGAATCATAGTTAATACTCTAGAATCTGTACTCTTCTTTTCTCTAACTTTTAATGTAGTCGTATTAACTGTTGCAATCTTAGTTCCGTACTTTTCAACTAACTCTTCCGCATCAAAACCAATAGCTAAGTATTCTGCATTGATATATCCTTTAACATTACCAGATTTGATTTTAACCCAATCACCTTTTGTTTCAAGGATTGTTGCAGCACTACCTTTATATAATTTACCTAAAATCTTTGAATCAGTATTCGCTTTTTTTCTTACATTAACATATGTAGGTGCAATTGAGATACCAACGTTAGCATATTCAGAAACTGGTTCTTCAACCTCTTCCTCTTTGCTATCTTCCTTTTGTGACTCTTCCGTTGAGTCATCTTTTGCTTCTTCATCTGTTGTATTACTATCATCTGCAGTTGCAGCTTCTTCTTCAATCATTCTAGCTGAAAGAACATTTACAACTTCACTATCTCTTATTACATTACGAACACTACTATTATTATCAAGCGAGAGTGAAATACCAGCTACACCAGTATCACCTGTAAAGGACACTGCTTTTGAATTCATGACAGAACTAGTACATAATACTACAGTTGCTGCTAGACAAAACGTTGTCTGTTTTAAAACTGCCTTCTTCATTAGGAATACCTCCATTTATTAAATATCTATTGTAATTGTTACGAATTTGTTAATTAATCTCTGGCTTATTATAACAAAATTTATCATTTTTGTCAATACTGTGTCATATAATTTATATACCGAATTAACAAACCTCTATACAATTACAAATGGGAATTTATCAACTTAGTCAATAAACCCCCATTATTACAAACTTTTGTCAGTATTCTTCCATAAATTATTAAGCTAAATTATTTAGATATTTTTCTACAGCTGTAATTGCATTTGCACCATCAGATGCTGCTGTAATGATTTGTTTTAAAGGTTTAGTACGAATGTCACCTGCTGCAAATACTCCAGGTATACTTGTTTCACAATCTTCACCAGCCACAATATAGCCTGCTGTATCTAGTTCCACAACGCCTTTATACACATCACTGTTTGGTATATTACCAACCGCAATAAATACACCATCTGTCTCTATTCTTCTGTGTTCCTGTGTTTCACGGTTTGTAATTTGCACTGCTTGAACAAGATCACTACCTTCAATCTTATCCACAACACTATCCCAAATTATTTCTACATTTTCCATTGATAAAAGACGATTGCATAAGCTCTTTGCTGCACGGAATTCATGTCTTCTATGAACAACATAAACCTTCTTACAAAGGCGCGCTAAAAAGATTGCATCTTCTACAGCTACATCTCCACCACCTACTACAACAGTCGTCTTATTTCTAAAGAAAGCACCATCACAAGTAGCGCAATAAGAAACTCCCATTCCTGATAATTGTTGTTCCCCATCAACACCAAGCTTACGATATGCTGCACCTGTAGAAATGATTGCTGTTTTAGCTTCATACACTTCATTATTATCTACTGTGATTTTCTTAATACCATCAACAATTTCAAACTTCGTAACATCACCAGTCACAAACTGCGCACCAAGACCATCGCAATGACTTCTGAACTTCTCAGCTAATTCAAATCCACTGATTCCCGGAAAACCTGGATAATTATCTACCTCATAGGTATTGATTATTTGTCCTCCACTCATTGGATTCTTCTCTATAATTAGGCTATTAAGCTCCGCTCTTTGTGCATAAATTGCTGCAGCCAAACCTGCAGGTCCTGATCCTATAATAATAACATCGTATAACATATTAACTCCTTTCTATAACTGTTCATTTACCCTATTTTTATAAGGCTCAATTGTCTTTAACTTTTTACTATTATCTAATATATCCCCAATTACCAAAATATCATTCACTATCTATATCTCTACAAATACTTCACTTACTACCATAAGCACCACACATATTACAATACCAATTACTAATGGAATTGTAAACATTCCGCCTTGTTTCTCTTCAATTGCCTCTATCTCATCCAATTCTTCTGGGCCATCTGATTCCTTGATAAGTGTTCCAGCCTTACTTGAGAAAATTGCCTTCACATGTTGCCATCTTCCAGTGTTTTTCGCAATTGTTTTGTAAACTAAGTAAGATAATATAGATGCAATTGCCGCTGACACACAATAATATGTCATGCTAGACAAAATTGCTTCTTTTGTGACTGTTGTTGTAGTATCAATGATGTCTTCATATCCTTCAACACTGTTGCTCAAATCTTGCAAGATCTTTGTTAACTTAGGTAGCATATATGTCATGATCACCGAATTTGCATTAATTATAAAATGTACAATCATCGTAGACACAATAGAATCTGTAGCTTCAATTAATAACGCAAATACAATCCCCATGGCAAACGCATATGAAAACTGATTGAAGTTTTGATGCATTATACCAAATAGGAACGCACTTAAAACGATACCAACTTTGATATTTGATTTACGATATTCATTGTAAAATATCCCTCTAAATATTGTCTCCTCAAATAAACATGGAATAAAAGCAATCACGAACACACTAAGAAACAAGGCATTGTTACTAACAATATCCGTAACGGTATCTTGAATCATATTTTTTGAAAACAGTAGAGAAATTGCATTTATCAAATTCATCACCGGCATGATTAGAAATGCAAACACAATACATAATACTATATTCGATGGACTAATCTTCTTTAAGCGAATTGATTTTTTTAGATTTGTTCTAGATTTTATTATGTATACTGCTGATGGCAATAACAATAATAATTGATTCAATAACATCGAAAGAAAAGAATTGTCAATAACAGTACTTACTCCTGATACAATAAAAGCTGATGCTATACTAACTAGAACTGTACATAAAAATACAACTCCTATCATCTTTTTCCTATTCATAAACTTTCGCTCCTATAGTTTTCTGATAAATATATTAATCCATTCATTATCCATGAACCCTTCTCTACTGTCCTTAGTTATGAACATATCAATAATCTCAATATTCTGTTTTTCTTTACATTTATCTAGTACACTTCGAAAAGTATCCTCTGTGTATGCATAATAATTAATCTCACTATTAAAACCTAAGTAGTCCCCATGGCGAAAAGACATATACATAACGCCTTCTGGTTTTAAGCAATCAAACACTCTCTGTAATGTTACTGGTAATTTATCTGGCTCCTCATGAACTAATGAAGCACAAGCCCATATACCGTCAAAAACCTCATTAAAATCTAGTCGATCATAAGTTAAGTTCAAAACTTCCTGTCCAACATGAATCTGTGCCAATTCACACATCTTCTTAGCTCCGTCTAAAGAGGTAACATCATACCCTTCTTCAACCAAGAACAAACTATCTCTTCCAGATCCACAACCAAGGTCTAAAACAGCGCATCCATTTGGTAGTAATTCCATAAATCGTTTTAGTTGCTCTTCCATAGTCGCGTTCACTGTCTCTTCATAATATTGGGTAGCGAACCGATTATAATAGTCTAGCGAGTCCAATACAACTTCCCCTTTCCGTTATTATTTGATAGCAATTGCTTCAACTTCGATAAGCACGTCTTTCGGTAATCTAGCAACCTCAACACATGATCGTGATGGATAGCTATCAGTAAAATATCTAGCATATACTTCATTTATCTTAGCAAAATCATTCATATCCTTAATGAATACTGTAGTTTTCACTACTTTATCCATGCTTGATCCAGATTCTTCTATAAGAGCTTTTAAATTCTTAAGAGCTTGTTCTGCTTGTTCTTCTACTGGCCCTGTAACCAATGAACCATCAGCTGGATTAATAGGTATCATCCCAGATGTATAAATCATACCATTAACTTCAACTGCTTGCGAGTAAGGTCCAATTGCCTGTGGTGCTTTATCTGTACTAATAATTGTCTTCATAAAAACCTCCTAATAAACTTCGATTTTTTATATGTACTTATTATATACCATATTTCCTAAATTTACATTACTAAATTGAAATTGTTTCAATCTTAAGTCCACAAATAAATTCCTTCTATTAAAATTACCAAAATAATGTTATAATAATTCATAAGTTAACCATAAAATAACGAGTGGAAAGGCATGATTTAGTAATGTATAGTTTTACAAGTAGGGTTCGCTATAGCGAAGTAGACATAAACAGACAGTTAGATTTAGCTGGAATAATAAACTATTTTCAAGATTGTACTACCTTTCAGTCAGAAGAACTTCATGTAGGAATTGATTACATGAATGAAATGAGATGTGCTTGGATGTTAAGCTCTTGGCAAATCGTAATAGACCGTAGTCCAGTTTTTGGAGAATCAATAACAACTACCACATGGGCACATGGCTTTGACAGCATGTTTGGTTATCGTAATTTTACTATAACGGATGAGTCTAATGTAGTTTGTGCCTATGCAAACTCAATTTGGATTTTGGTAAACTTAAATACAGGACATCCTATTAAACTTAATGATACAATTACATCTGCATACCAATTGGAAGAACGTATTGATATGGACTATGCCCCTAGAAAAATCAGACTACCAAATGAATTACAAGAAGGTCAACCAATTACTGTTGTTAGTTCATTCCTCGATACTAATAATCATGTAAATAATGGACAATATATTAAGATAGCTGAAGAATTTCTACCTGAAGATTTTGTAATACATGAAATGCGTGCAGATTACCGTATATCAGCACTTTTAGGTGATACGATAATTCCTAAGTATGCAATATCAGATAAGGAATGTATTGTTACACTCTGCAGACCAGATAAAAAACCATATGCGATTATACAATTTATCGCGTAATAACTTTATTATAGAAAGGATTATTATATGCATTTAGGAGAAGTACAGACATTAAAGATAAACCGCTTTGTTGAATTTGGCGCTTATTTAGTAGATTTAGATAGCACTGCTAATGGTTTAAGCGTAAAGAACAATGAAGTTTTATTACCAAAGAAACAGTTACCTGCACAAGCTAAGGAAAACGATACCATTGAGGTCTTCCTATATAAAGATTCTGAGGATCGCATGATTGCAACGACTACAATCCCACCATTAAGCATTGGAAGACTATGCGTTCTTACAGTAAAAGAAGTTGCACCAATTGGGGCTTTTCTTGATTGGGGCCTTACAAAAGATCTTCTTTTGCCATTCAAAGAGCAAACTTCACAGGTAGAAGTTGGGGACAACGTTCTTGTGTCTCTATACGTTGACAAGAGTAACCGCTTATGTGCCACTATGAAAGTCTATGAGTATCTAGAAACAGATTCTCCATATCAAAAAGACGATAAAGTAGAGGGTACTGTTTATGAATTAAGTAGAGACTTTGGTACCTTCGTTGCTGTAGATAATAAATACTCAGCACTTATACCAAAAAACGAACTATTTAGTAACTATAAACCTGGTGATTTCGTTTCTGCCCGTGTTATTAGTGTTAGAGAAGATGGCAAATTAAATCTAAGCACAAGAGAGAAATCTTATATTCAACTTGATGAAGATGCTAAGATTGTTTTTGAAGAATTAAAAAACAATAATGGTTTTCTTCCATATAATGATAAATCAGATCCTGATGCTATCAAAACTAAATTCAATTTAAGTAAGAACGCATTCAAGAGAGCGATAGGTAGACTCTTTAAAAATAAGCAAATTACAATTGAAGATGATGGTATTCATTTAATGTAATATTGATTATACTATACAAAAATAATTTTCAGGAGTGCCGTTCAAAACTCACATGCGTAGTTTGCTACGCTAAAGATTTTTGAAC
>NZ_CBDLAM010000031.1:0-11376 GCF_965301125.1 Anaerosporobacter sp.
TGGTTATATTTACCTAAACAGAAAGGATGTATGGTACAAATGAATCGTCTTTCCGTACGGCTTACTACAATAATTGACTTTATAAGTTTACTCACATTGGGACTAGAATTTTTCTTAATCTATTATTGCTCAAATAGTATAGTATCACTAGCCATTATCAGTTTTCTTCTCATCCTTTGTACTAGTATATTCATTCTCACTTCAAAAAGCTTTGACTCTGGTTTCTTATTTAGTTTTATTCTTGTCTTATTCAGTTCATGTATTATTGGATTTATTTACATGAAAGGAGAAACTTTCTCTCTGGAATATAGTCAAAAATTACTTATTTTTTTATTACTTAATTGGTTAATACCTATGCTATGTTCCTTATGGCATGACCTTCATGACACGAAAGAACAATTATCTCACTTTAACAGCTTCTTTAATAAAAGCTCAATACAATTTATTATCTATTACATTGGCTTTTTGGCACTTCTTATTGTTATTAAACCAGTTGCACTAACTTGTGTTAGTGATTCAATGATGAATTCTATTAATGAAACTACATACCGAAATTTAATACCTTTTTATCGAATTGCATGTTATATAGAAGATGTCATCTATAACCATACAGAAATCAGTCCGTTAATTCAATATATACTAGCTTCCATTCTTGTCACTACACCTTATGGTTTCTATATAACCTTATTATTTAAGAACAAAGGGCACCTTATAAGGCTGTCTTTATTCTTCTTACTACCTATTGTAATGGAATTCTGCAAGCACTTTATCTCTCATCAAGCAGCAGATGTGGAACACGTTCTACTAGGCGTAATTGGCGGATTAGTTGGTTCTTGTTTGTTCTTCCTATTAAACAGTCTCTATAATCGAAAAAAACGGTATGACTTTTTGGAAGGCAAAACACACATTACTTGGTAACTTATTATGGCATGTCAAGCAATATCTAATCAATATAATTCAACAAATCAAGCGGATGAGTAATGATAGCATCCGCTTTATTATTCACTAATTCTTCACGGTCACGAAATCCCCATAATACACCTACAGTAAACATTCCCGTATTCTTACCTGTTTGCATATCTACATTCGTGTCACCAACATAGACGCACTCAGTTGGCTCTACACCAAATTCCTCTAGCATGGTTATAGCCCCACTTGGATCTGGTTTCTTTGGAATTCCTTCTTTTTGTCCGCAAACAAGATCAAAATATCTTTCTCCAAAAAGCTCATTGACAACAACTACCGTTCTTTCATGAGGCTTATTGGATAAGACTCCAATTTTAATACCTTGCGCTTTCAATCCATCAAGCATCTGGGTAATTCCATCAAACGGCTTTACGTGATACATACAATATTCTTCAAATATTTCTTTATATTTAGCCTGTGCTTCTTTGAATAACTCCTGTGCTCTTTTCTCATCTCCACATGCTGCTTTTAATGCACGCATAACAAGGACATCTGCACCATCACCAGCATAGTAATTATATTCTTTCATTGGTCTTTTCGTAAGCCCCAATGCTTCTAATGTTCTATTAGCGGAATACGCTATTGATTCAAGTGTATCTGCAACTGTTCCATCTAAATCAAATATCGCTGCTTTCTTCTTCATTTATCAAATCCTTCTTTCTTCTGAAAAACTGTTAACTTCTTCCTAATCCTTATTCTCAATTTTCTTCCAAAACTTCTCTACCAGCTCTGGAAACTTTGAATACCCTGTTACTTCATGAGGAAACCATTCTCTTGGAAACAGGTTCTGGTATTGGCGGTTTGTGAAACGCTCATCTAATAATACAATAACTCCATGGTCTTCATTGGTTCTAATTACCCGCCCAGCTGATTGTAATACTTTATTCATTCCATTATATAGATACGCGTAATCAAAACCATTCCCATTACACTGATCATAATAGGAACGAAAGAGCTCTCTCTCATTACATACCATAGGAAGACCTGTTCCTACAATAATAACGCCAATTAATCGATTGCTACGTAAGTCAATCCCTTCACTAAAGATTCCGCCCATAACGCAGAGGCCAATCCTTGTTTCATTAGGGTTTTCCACAAAATCTTCAAGAAATTGTTCCTTCTGACTCTCTGTCATTGTGTTATGCTGTAATTCTATCTGTGCTTTTAGCTCCCCTATAAGTATCTTCTCTTCTAATATTCTTCCGACTTCATTCATCAACTGATAGGAAGGAAAGAATGCCATATAATTACCTACTTTAGCTTTGGCTAATTCAATAATATAGGAGGCAATTTTTTCATATTCACTTTGATTTCTTCTGGAATATTTGGTACTAACATCATTTCCTATCACAAGTAATCGCTTTTCCTTATCAAAAGGAGAAGGTGCATAGATTGCATAATCTTCTTCTGTTCCTGATAATTGGTCTTTATAATAATGAATCGGTAATAGGGTTGCCGAGAAGAAAATCGCACTTTTGCCTTTTGCTAAACAATTTGCTAGATTTCTAGAAGGATTCATACATTGTAATCTTACTCGAAATCCTTCCTTATCATCATAGTCCGTATAGATTATATAATTCTCATCTAATAGATCATGTATATTAAGGAAATGTCTGATATCAAAGTATAATTCAAGAAGGCGCTCTCGATTCTCGAAAGTCTTCCACTCTACCAAAAATTCGTCAAACTCTGCCAATAAACGCATCAAGTGTAGTACAAGATCACCTATACTTTCAACAATTTCACACTCTTCACAGTCTCTCTTTAATTTGAGCATGCTACTATTACATGCTTCTAATCGTTTTGCTAACTTCTTACTATGTCCAGCTACCAATTTCTTTACATCAAGAAAATGTTGTTTAAATAGATGTGCACTGTACATCTCTCTAGCGCGCTCAACAAGATTATGTGCCTCATCTATCAAAAAGATATAATCATTCTTCGTATCTGCTGCAAAGAACCTTCTTAGATATACGTTAGGATCGAACACATAGTTATAATCACATATTACCGCATCTGACCAATTCGTAACATCTAAGCACATCTCAAATGGGCAGACACAATGTTTCTTTGCATATTCTAATATCAATTCCCTGGAAATGGCATTTTCATGAGTAATTAAATCATATACTGCATCATTTACACGATCATAATGCCCTGCTGCTCGTTCACATGCACCTGGATTACATTCTATCTTGTCTAGAATACAGAACTTCTCCTTAGCAGTAATTGTAGTTACTTTAAGACGTATTCCTTTTTCTTGCAAGATACGAAAAGTTTCCTCAGCGGCAGTTCTTGTAATCGTCTTAGCTGTCATATAGAATATCTTATTACTATATCCCTCTCCCATGGCCCTAACAGATGGGTACACCGTAGATATTGTCTTTCCAACCCCAGTAGGTGCCTCGATATATAGTTTCTTATCACGTAAGATTGTTTTATATACACCCGTTACTAAATCTCTTTGGCCGTCTCTATAAGAAAAAGGAAACTCCACACCTTTAATAGAGTTATTTCGCTCCTGTATCCAAGTGCACTGCCATTTCATCCATTTCGCAAATTCTAAAGTCAAATCGTTAAACCATTTTTCTAAGAAAGAATAGGAATATGTTTCTTCAAAATATTTCATCTGCTCTGTCTCGATATTACAATACGACATCCTTACGCCAATAGAGTCAAGCTTCTCTTCCCTTGCTGTAATATAGGCATAACACATAGCTTGGGCAAGATGTACTGGAAATGGCTCTTTTAAGAAACTGAGTTCCATATACATCGCTTTGATTTCATCTATAATCACTACATTCTCATATAAGTTATTCTCTTCATTTAATACGCTTGTGTGAATAATGCCATCCGCACGACCTTCCACACAAAGTGAATATTCCTCTCCCAAAGTAAATGCAGGTACAGTTATGCTTAGTGGCACCTCGGCTTGATATTCACTTCCCATTCTCTTTTGAATCTTACGGTGAATACGGCTACCTTCTTGCATCGCTTCCGTATCTACTGTCATTACCTGTGTGTTATCAATATTACCACTCCGTAGAATGAATTCAACAAGATTTCGCACAGAAACTTTAATAACATGATCAACAATCTTGTACATTCTGCAATCCTTTCGTAACTATAATTCGTAGTTAACCTAATTAACCGCTCATACAACTGATTACAATTATAGTACATCTGTTCGTAATCTGCAATGTAAGAGAATAAAAAAGAAGAATCCTAGCACAAATTAGAATTCTTCCTCCAATATTATATTCATCTTATCTAACAGATATCAATTACTCGATTTATATAAACATTGTGTAATCTTCATCATCATCGTCATATAGACCATTCTGATATCCACGAGTCCAATCGATATTCTTTGTTCTTTTTTGCTTAAGTTGTGGCTTTGCTTGTTTTTCTGTTTTCTTACTTTCTTGTTTCTTTTGCATAGCCTTCTTTTCGCGTTCTAAACGCTTAATCGTCTCAAATTTATCAGGTTGTTGTTCCTTTTCCTTTGAGCTTGTATCTTTCATTCTTTGGTCTCTGCCGCCGTAGCTTTTACCAGATCTACCTTCGTTTCTGTCCGTATCGTAATCACGGTCTTTATTAAAACCACGATCTTTATTGTAGCTATTATAGCTTCCGCCTCTTGTATCTTTTCCTCTAAAACCATTGTTATCTCTAGGAGATGTTCTATTATCTCTTTGATAACCACCTGAACGTTCTGAAGACTCTCCATCCCTCTTATATGGTCTTGCAGGTCTTTCACTACGATTGTTTGAATCACCTTGTTTGTTATAAGGTCTTGATTCTTTGTTAAATGGTTTAGCGTCTTTGTTATAAGGTCTTCCTTCCTTATTAAACGGACGATTCTCACGATTTCCATTATAAGATCTACCTTCACCGCGATTTTCATTATCACGATTTACCCTAGGTCTATAATTGTTGTTTCTCGTCTCGTTGCTACGGTTTTCTCTTGGTCTGCTATCATTAGCATTGCTTGTAACCACTGAATGTTCTCCTCCTAAACTGTGTATGTTCAATTAGCGGATATTTGCCATTATTCCGTTTTAGTAGCATAATATACCGCTCTTAATTATTTTATGCTATTTTACAATAAAGTCAATATGTTTTTACTGTTTTTTGCAATTAAATCATTGATTTTAACATTGCTTTTACAAATAAGACCTTGCATTTTTTTATTCAATCTGATACATTCATAGTAACGAGAAACATAAGCTTACTCGAATAAAGAAAAGAGGTATTTTGAATGAGCGACGAACGTCACGATATCAATTGCGATTGCGGATGCAACGAAGAAGAACAAGGAATGGTAACATTAACCCTAGATGATGGAACAGAAATGGAATGTATCGTATTAACGATCTTCCCTGTTAACGGAAATGATTATATTGCATTATTACCTGTAGAAGAAGCAGAAAACGATGATGATGGTGAAGTATTCTTATATCGTTTCAAACAATTAGAAGGCGATGATATCGAACTTCTTAACATTGAAGATGATGATGAATACGAAGCTGTTGCTGACGCGTTTGATCAATTTCTTGATGATGAAGAATTCCAAGAAATCTTAGACGAAGAAGAGGAATAGAATAATTTCAAACGGGGCTGTTGTAATATTAAGTAGATAATTATGTTATTACTTAATTTTGCAACAGCCCCTAACTATACTTATATTCGCTCTTATTGAACTAAGGCGTCATCCACTATTTTCTTAATACTAGCTACATCATCGTACACAATATAGAATACGAATTTATCCTTTGTAAATACCTGCCCATTTTTTACTTTCTCATATTGTTCAGGAAGATATTGCTCCCAGTCAGTCTCTTGTGCTTTCTTTAACTCGTCAAATGCAAGCTTAACTGTATTCACATCTTTTTCTTCTTTCACTTTAGCAATGATTATACGGTCCGCTCTCACATTCATTGGATTCTCATAATATATAGCCTCTTGCAAAATATTTGGATCAAGATTCATCATCTCAAGTATAGCAAGACCATTTTCACTTAATAAATCAACTTCACTCCAATCAAGTTCATCTTTCGATGAGACTCCAACATCTTTAGCTATCTTCTCTCCTATGGAATCTATTAATTCTTTTGTCTTCACATCAGCTTCCTTTGATTTCTTACAACCAGCTAAGGAAACTGTCAAAACTGCTACTAGTATTATTACTACTATCTTTTTCATACATACTCCTTTATACCTCTTTTTTAGTATTGGGAATATTTTCTCCATCTTCTAGTCTTTTATTCGTTTTATGAGCTCCTTTTTCTATACATACCAGATTTGTTTGCTCTTCTAAAATTCTAATCATTCCCTTACGGAACTCATTTTTTTCATGATCGTTTAATTCATCAAACTTAATTATTCTGTCTGGATAATATATATAGTTTTCGAATTTTAGGTTGGCCATGGAAATCTACTCCTACTATCACTTAATATCTTAGAACATTATATCATATATGTTGTCCAATTATAACTTAACTATGATACGTATAGTTTAAATTACGTATATTGGCCAAATATTATGTAATATCATATAATGACCTCTAATATAAGGAATAGAAACCCATGAACACTGCAGCAATATACATTCGAGTTAGTACAGAAGACCAAACGGATTATTCTCCAGATGCCCAAAAACGGCTTATATCAACCTATGCAAATCAACACAATCTAGTTGTTCCTAAGGAATATATATTTATAGATGAAGGAATCTCAGGAAGAAGAGCCGATAAACGTCCTGCTTTCATGCAGATGATTCGTATAGCAAAGAAAAAACCTCGTCCCTTTGATGTTATTCTTGTTCATAAGTTTGACCGTTTTAGTCGTTCCAGAGAAGATAGTATCTTATATAAATCCTTATTGAAGAGAGAATGTGGAATTCGAGTAATTAGTATCACCGAGCATCTAGAAGATGACAAATTCTCGATTATTCTAGAGGCCATATTAGAAGCCATGGCTGAATACTACTCTCTTAATCTATCCGATGAAGTACTAAAGGGCATGACTGAAAAAGCCATTCGAGGTGGATATCAAGCTGCTCCTCCACTTGGTTACGAAATTAAACATCTGAGAGAAATCCCAACAATTAAGGAAGGAGAAGCACAAATTGTCCGCTTAATATACGAACATTTCTTAACCCTTCACCAATCCCCCTATGAAATAGCAAGAGAGTTAAACCAAAGAGGATTCTTAAGCAAACGTGGGAACCCATTCGAAAAACGGACCATCGAATATATCCTAAAAAATTCATTCTATGCAGGCTATATACGATTTCAATTAAAACGTGACACCTCTACTTCCATACTCTCCAAAGGTCTTCATGAGCCTCTTATAAGTGAAGATATGTATCAAACTACTAAGAATTATTTTGCAAGTAAGAATAGAAAAACAAAAGAGCATTCCATTGGTTGTAAACACTGGTTATCGGGAATTGCTAAATGTAGTAATTGTGGTAATTCGCTACTAGTTTTTAAACGTAGGCTTGAAAATCAGAATAAAACATACTATAATCTACAATGTTGCGGTTATCAAAAGGGTCGTTGCCTTCAATCTCATCAACTTAGTGAAAAGAAAATGTTATCCACATTGGCCGCATCATTTATGGAAGTTTATCCACCAAACAGTAATATTTACCAACTATCTGTGCACACTATGCACACCTCTACCGAAACAATTCGTGTAAACAAAGACGCTCTACATAAACTTTCAACACGATTACTTCGTGCAAAAGATGCATACCTTAACGGTATAGACACCTTAGAAGAATATATCCTTACGAAAAAGTCTCTAACCAAAGAGATTGAACTACTAGAGCAAAGTTTACAAACTAATCTTGACTTAATTCATTCAGAGTCAACAAATCCAATATACCTCTCTCTAACCGAAATACTAGAATCTGAAACTGTATCTAATTCTGATAAACAAATCATACTATCAAACTTAATCCACCATATTGTTTACGATAAAACCAATGCCACTCTACGCTTTTATTACTTCCCCCCTAATTGCAATAAGGATGACCCAATGGGGCTCTAAATATCTTGGAGACGAAGGATATAGTGCAATTGAAATTCTTCGTAATTTCTATGGTGAAAATATGTTTATTAATACAGCAGATGAAATTGCCGGTGTTCCTTCCTCATGGCCAGGATATGACCTAACTGTAGGTAGCAGCGGAGATAAAGTAAGACAGATGCAAGACCAATTAAATGTTATATCTGGAAGTTATCCATTAATACCAAAGGTTGCAGCTGATGGAATCTACGGACAAAAGACTAAGGATGCTGTAGAGGTGTTCCAGGAAATCTTCAGTCTTCCAGTAACTGGAGTCGTAGATTTTGCAACTTGGTATAAAATATCACAAATCTATGTCGGTGTATCAAGAATTGCCGAACTAGTTTAACGTTTATAATTGAACATTAAAAAAACAACTTTTTATAGCTGTGTGCCCTATGTGATCAGATATGTTCACAAATTGACATTCAGCTAAAAAAGTTGTTCGTTTTGCTGAGCTCTATTATATCTTATCTCTTATCCACTGTATCAAATGTATATCCTTCATCTATAATTGTCTTGATTATATTATCCAATGACTGTACTGTTCGTTTATTGGATTTGGAGTCATGCAACAGTATGATAGGTTTCTTATATTTCTTTAAATCCTTTAATACATTCCTAGTTATCGTAGCACATGAAGGTTTCCCAATTGAATCTTCCGCTGACAGTTGCCAATCATAATATACGAATCCTCTTCGATTCATCTCCTCTAATACTTGTTTTCTTATCCCTTTCAAATATTTATTATGGCTACCACCAGGGAAACGAAAAACGGTTGGCTGTACTCCTGTCACTTCATACATCCTTTTATAAGCTAGATAGAAATCATCAAGGTAATCCTTAACAGAAGCATAGATTTTTTTATAGTTATGAGAATATGTATGAATACCCATCACATGACCTTGAGCTATCATCTCTTTAATAAGATCATAGTGATCCGGTGTTACTTCACCTGCAATCACAAAAAAAGTTGCCTTTATATTATACTTTTTAAGTATTTTCAGTACCTCATATGTATTATCACTTGGTCCATCGTCAAATGTTAGATACACAACTTTTTTATCATTTGACACCCTATCACTCATTGGATATCTAAAATTGTATTTCCTATAATCTAGTACATTCTCATCTAGCGCCGCTAGTGGAATCTTAGCATTCTTTTGTACATACATATCTGGATATAATTCCATATAATCTTCCTTATGTGAAATTTCCGCGCTATCTTCCTTCTTTACCGTTTCTTCTTGTTTGGTTCCAGTCTTTGTCTCTTCCTTCTCGATTGCTGAATTTTCTATTGTCTCAGGCTGCATAGTTGGTTCGAAGATCTCTCCTTTAAACAGCTTTCCCATTATTAACAACAGAATAATAACTAATATAAGGATAATCCTTTTCTCTCCCATGGTACTTACTTCCTTAGTAACCTTCTTTAATCAATTGTATGCACGAGAACGTAACAACATGTGTTAGTTTCTTATTGCTCTTAATAAGCTTTATTAAATATCTTATAAATTTATTAAATATGACATTTGTTACTACCAAACTATTTTAATATCGTGTTATAATCATATATGATTTTAATAAGAAAATTATCTATTGTTATATAAAAGGAGAAATTCCATGAAATGGTTTAACAATCCGACTTCTATGGATGAGGTCAAGAAACAATATAAAGCTCTTATACGTGTCTACCATCCTGATAATGGTGGCGACTTAGACAAAATGCAAGAAATTAATGCGGAATACAATGAATTATGTGCCCGTTTTGAAAAAGGAGATACCAGTTATTCTGATTATTCTTCTTACTATGGTTATGGACGCAACAATGGATATTCCCAGGGGGATGAATTCAGTAATATGGTTCGTCCTGTTATTGAACAAGAGATGAATAATACCATTACAATTGTACTTAGAGCATTACAGATTTACCCATCAATTCAAAGTAAATACGATAAATTAATCAATCACGACCCCGTTCGTATCTATAATGATATTCCAACGGTACTAAAAGTTGCTTATGAAGAGATGCAAAGAACCCCTGTAGCCGCTCAAATGAATTATCAATTCATCGGGATTATGAATGAGCTAGAGAATGTTCGTCGTACTACAAGACAGACTTATGAATCTGCATGTAGACAATATAGCCATAACTTAGAACAAGAACTTAATGATCTATATAGTGCTGTAGGTAGTACTGTTAAAGAGCAGATAATTGCTACGAAACAATCTGGTGGTGCCTTCTATGGTGGTGGCAATCGTGGATTCTATGGTTCTGGTTACAATTCAAGTCCTAATAGAAATGATGGATGCGATGATTGTTGTCAATGTCTTGGCTTAATGATGTGCTGCGATTGTATGAATTGTTGTTAATGGAGGCCTTTAATGATAGGATATCTAAAACCCAAGGTGGATGACCTTCGTGTTTATGAATATAAGCAATACCGCTCTTTCTACTGTGGTGTCTGCGTGGAGTTAAAGAAACACCAAGGTGAATTACCTCGGTTACTCCTTAGTAATGATGTGGCATTCTTTGCTCTTTTACTGTCTTCTCTTGCAGATACTACGACTATAGAAACCACACACCGTTGCTCATTACACGTATATCAAAAGAAACCCCTACGTCTGAATGACTATACTAAATTCATGGCAGCTATGAATGTTATTTTTGCTTATGGAAAAATTCAGGATAACTTACAGGATGATGGTGGTATGAAAGCAAGAACAAGTAGCCTTGTTTATCATAGAAATTATAAAAAGATATGCAAAGAGTATCCAGATGAGGTAAATTACTTTGAAGAATATACAAGAAAACTACACCAAATGGAATCTGCAAACAGTACCGACTATATTTCATTAGGTAAATTATTCGGACAAACACTTCGTGATATGTTCAAGCAAGTAATCACCGTACAAGAAGACTCTATAAGCAAGCTATTCGATTATCTAGGGCAATGGGTATATTGTATTGATGCCTTAGATGATTTAGAAAAAGATGAAAAAGACCAGTCTTTTAATCCTATGCTTAAAGCGTATCAAGAAGATAGAGAAAAATTCTTGCAAGAAGTGGAGCAACACATTAATTCTATATTACTTGAAATTGTTTATCTCTATACAGAGATGGAATTTGTTGATTACAAAGGAATTGTATTCAATGTATTGTGTATTGCTATACGAGAAAAAACGGATGCAATATATAAGAAATATAAATGTCTATGAAGTACTTGTGTTTTTTAGTTTTAGATGCAAAACTTTGTATATATGTTAACTAAAAGCTTTTGATCCCTATCATAAAAATAAAGACTAAGGAGAAAAATAGATATGGCTAATATGGAT
>NZ_CBDLAM010000031.1:11386-15495 GCF_965301125.1 Anaerosporobacter sp.
AAATTGACCACGAAGACAATCGCTTTGTGTGGTATTTTCTTAGTATTCACGCTATTGTTTTTATTTCTAGCTGGCAGTATTACGAATATTCAGATGGTTTCTTATTGCTTAAGTTCTATTTTTGTCATTATTATTCTGGAAGAAAGTAATTTACGTGCAGGTATTGCCTTTTATGTAGCATCTTCCTTACTTGCTTTACTAATCCTACCAAATAAATTAGCAATTGTACCATACATCTTATTCTTTGGTCATTATGGAATATGGTATTATTGGTATACGAAAACCCAAAGCAAATATCTTGTACATGCAATAAATTATCTTGTAGCAAATATCGGTATCTTTGCGATCTACTTCACTTGCAAAGAACTGTTTGTTGCAATACGAATTCCTTCTTTTATCTTATTCATACCTATAGTTGAGATTTTCATCTTCTTATTCGATTATATGTATGGAAGATGTTTGTATTATTACAGAAGAGATATACGTTCTAAACTATCAATATAATTTACAGGCTATGTCTTAGGCTGTTGCAAAACTACTTAATTTTGCAACAGCCCCTTTTGTTATATCACCAGTTAAAATATTTCGGTTAAAAATTCCCAAAATAAAAGGTTTACATTTGTCTACCTATATGTTATTATTTGTAACATAATGACATAAGGAGGTTTTTATGGGTAATATTTTCTTATCAGATGGAGAATGGAAACTAATGAAGGCATTATGGAGAAATACTCCAAGTACAATTACACAATTGGTAGCCTTACTGAAAGAAGAAACAAATTGGAGTAAACACACCGTTATTACCATGCTTGGTAGATTAGAAAAAAAAGGTGCCATTGCATATGAAGAAGGTGGTAAAGCAAAGTTATTTTACCCAATTGTGCAAGAATCAGAAGTTACGATCGAAGAAACAAAAGGATTTTTGGATAAAGTTTATGACGGAAGCATTAGTTTATTAGTGAATACCATGGTTGGAAATCAATCTATTACAAAAGATGAACTAGAAGAACTTTATCAAATATTACAGAAAGCCGAGGTGAAAGATCGTGATAGAAATTCTAATTAGTTCTACCTTACTGATTTTGATTATCTATGGTATACGGACTTTCTTAAACGGAAAGATCAATTTACACTTACAGTACGCTCTGTGGCTACTTGTTGTTATTCGATTATTTCCTTTAGGACTAATCATGGGAACAAACCTTCCCAAAATAGAAAGCCCCATTAGCATAATGCAATCAGTTAATCATCTTTATACAAATCTTATAAAATCTGACACCAAGGTAACTACTCCCAAAGAAATTCTATATAATGAAAAAACAGATAACGCTAAAACAGGTGAATTTTCCACTATTGAAGCGAAATCAAGTTATAGAAACTCTACTACTGCAAATACACCATTACTACTAATAATATGGTATATTGGCATGGCTCTTAGTACTTTATGGATGCTATATGTAAATATACGTTTCAAAAGGACAATAAAAAAAGATCGAAGGTTATTAACTACTATAACTTGCAAACTTCCTGTCTATGTCTCATCAAGCATACACTCTCCTTTGTTGTTAATGGTTAATGGTAGATTTGGAATCTATGTTACAGAGTCCTGTTTCGATGATGAAGCAAAAATGGGACATGCTTTAACGCATGAATTATGCCACTACAAACATCTAGATTATCTTTGGTCATTCATTCGATGTATTATAGTAATAACCTACTGGTTTAATCCATTCGTATGGCTTGCAGCCGTATTATCAAAAAGAGATTGTGAACTTTCCTGTGATGCAGCTGCCTTAAAGATATTAGGTGATGAAGAGAGATTCTCATATGGTAGAACAATTCTAGAATTTGTCGCGGTTCATAACGATCGAAGCAATATACTAAATCTTGCAGTCGGTATGTCAGTAAGTAAGCTTGGATTGAAAGAGCGAATACAGCAAATTTCTAAGAAATCAAAGATGATGGTCGGCACTGGTTTAACTATAGTAGTAATCGTAGTACTAGCAATTATAACTACTTTTACTACGCCTCCAAAGAGTAAGGATTTATCAGATTCAAAAAAAAATCACACTATAACAGAAGAAAATAGTACTACAACTACAACAGATACTACGAATGTTTTAAGCAAGTTACTTGATGATGAGGCCCAGACGTTAAGTTTTGGTAATGGGTATTATTATGACGGAGAACAGTTTATAACTCCAGATGGCCCTATTAATAATTTATCTGACTTTACTGATGATAAGATTGTCAATGGATTTTGTGGTTCCATTGTTTGGAGACAAAAAAATCGTGTACTAGGTGATGAATACTCTAAGAATTTTAGTAAATTAGAAGGAGTTACTTCTTGGCTTGAAATTGATGCCACGAAAGAGACTTCCATAACCCTTGATTATTCAACTACTGCAACAACTACAACATTAAAAACTCTATTAGTTTTACCAGATGATACTATTATTGAGCTTAAAAATAATGAAAGTAATACAATAACAATACCTCAAGGAACATCTGAGATTACCATTGTAGCCTTTGATGCTGCTGGTGAAGTGAAGATAACCTTTAGCAATCTAACAGATGATGTAAGTATAGAAAAAAATTAATAAACACAAATAAATTGCAATAAATATTAAAAGACAGATATAAGGAAATATATCGTAAAAGAATAGTTCCAAGAAGATTTATGCCTATTGTAATGTGATAATTGCGATAGACATGTAACTTCTTGGAACTGTTTATTTTTTTAGAGTTATTATTTAATAACTGTCTTTCCACCCATATAAGGTTGTAATGCTTTTGGAATATTAACAGATCCATCTGGATTTAAGTTGTTTTCAAGGAATGCGATTAACATTCTAGGCGGTGCTACTACTGTGTTGTTTAATGTATGAGCAAAATACTTGCCTCTTTCACCAACTACACGAATCTTAAGACGACGAGCTTGTGCATCTCCTAAGTTAGAACAGCTACCAACTTCGAAGTATTTTTGTTGTCTTGGTGACCAAGCTTCTACGTCGATTGATTTTACTTTAAGGTCTGCTAAATCTCCTGAACAACATTCAAGTGTTCTAACTGGAATATCAAGAGAACGGAATAAATCAACTGTGTTTTGCCATAATTTTTCGAACCACATCATACTATCTTCTGGGTTACAAACTACGATCATTTCTTGTTTTTCAAATTGGTGAATACGATATACACCACGTTCTTCAATACCATGAGCACCTTTTTCTTTTCTGAAACATGGTGAATAACTTGTTAGTGTATATGGTAATGAAGTCTCTTGATTGATTGTATCAATGAACTTACCAATCATAGAGTGTTCACTTGTACCGATAAGATATAAGTCTTCTCCTTCGATTTTGTACATCATGGCATCCATCTCAGCAAAACTCATTACACCAGTAACAACATCGCTACGAATCATATAAGGTGGAACACAATAAGTAAATCCACGGTCAATCATAAAATCTCTAGCATAAGAAATAACAGCAGAATGTAAACGAGCGATATCTCCCATTAAATAATAGAATCCGTTACCTGCTACTTTACGAGCACTATCTAGATCAAGACCATTGAATTTCTCCATGATTTCTGCATGATATGGAACTTCAAAATCTGGAACAACTGGCTCACCATAACGTGTAATCTCAACGTTCTCACTATCATCTTTACCAATTGGAACTGATGGATCGATGATATTCGGAATTGTCATCATAATATTCGTGATTTTTTCTTGTAATTCACTTTCTTTTTGCTCTAACTCAGCAAGACGCTCTGACTCAGCAGTAACTTTTTTCTTCAACTCTTCTGCTTCTTCTCTTTTGCCTTGTGCCATTAAACCACCGATTTGTTTTGAAATGGCATTTCTTTCAGCACGAAGAGCATCCGCTTCTTGTTTTGTAGTTCTACTCTCAAGATCAAGGGCAATTACTTCATCTACTAAAGGTAATTTGTTATCTTGGAATTTGTTCTTAATATTTTGTTTTACTACATCTGGATTTTCTCTTACAAATCTTAAATCTAACATAATAGTTCCTCCATATTATAATAATTTAATTCAATAATGTATTCTCATGAATAAGAAACAACACATTCTTTCTACATTTCAG
>NZ_CBDLAM010000031.1:15505-16026 GCF_965301125.1 Anaerosporobacter sp.
CTTTTATATGATAAGATGTCTAGAATAATTATCAACATAAAAAAACCTTTCACCCCATATCTAACGATATGGGACGAAAGGTTTCCGTGTTGCCACCCAAATTGCTGATTTCTCAGCCACTTCATTGTACGATAAAGGGTACGAACCTTTCAGCTCATCGCTGACAACTCCGAAAGTGGAAAGATTAATCCTTTCACCGATTCACACCAACCATCGGCTCTCTGTAGAAATTCTTTAATCGTAGCTTTCATCATCGCTATTGTTTCTTATTCACGTTACTATGCTATATATAGGTAAACGCTATACAGCACATTTTGTTACTATTATATACACAAAATCACAAAATTACAAGGGTTTTGTTCTTTTATTTAATTGTGAATTCTATCACAGATAATGTAAGCTCTCAACTTCCTAATTCTTGGTAGCCTCTTCCATTAATTGATTTGTAATCTTTTCCAATCCACCAATTTCATCTGAGCATTTTTTTATTGCTTCATTTTGAATAACTATATTCTCAGAGA